>JBKKDD010000001.1:0-6220 GCA_046708705.1 Miltoncostaeaceae bacterium
GGCGAAGCCGGCCCTCTACTGCCGTAATCCGCCCCGCCACCCGGCCTCCCCGTTCACCGCGATCCGCGAGGCACGGCTGTCGGCGCACGGCAGGCACGTCACCTCCAAACCTCGTCACACTGTCGACTCTTGGTCCGTGACGTCCTGCGATATCCGGATCGCCGTCTCAAGAGCCCCAGCGTCGCGATCGTCACCATCGGGCCGGCCGCGCGGCGTCTCGCCCGGGATCTCCAGGATACGGCGCGCCACTTTCCGCGCACCGTCGGGCTGGCCGCGCCGCAGATCGGGGCCCCGTGGCGAATGATCTACGTCGATTGCACCGACCATCCGCGCGTGCCCGACGCAGCCGGGCCGACCTGGATGATCAATCCCGTCGTGGAGAGGGCTGTGGGGGCGGGGATCGGCCGCGAAGGCTGCCTGAGCCTGCCCGAGATCACCGCCAACGTGGCGCGCGCGACGCAGATCTGCGTGCGCTACCGGGATGTCGACGGCGCCACGCGCCACATCGACGCCGCGGCATTCGAGGCTCGGGTCATCCTGCACGAGATCGACCACTTGGACGGTGTGCTGATCCTGGACCGGGTCGCGTCACTCGCGTTGGACGTGTTCCCGCGTCGACGACGCTGACCGGTGGTCAGGCGGACAGGGCCCGCACGCGCCGCGCGAGCCCATCCGGAAGTGCTTGCGCGAGCAGCGCGTCCCGCACCGCGGGCTCGGCCGGGCCGTGGGCGAGCCAGTCGAAGAGCAGCTCCGCCCGGGCACGGCGCCGGGGTGAGTCCTCGAGCTCGCCCATCAGCCAGTAGGCGGCGGCCCACGCGGTCGGGCTCCCGACCGGGATCCCCTGCCAGGTCCCCGTGACCACGGTCGGGATGCGCACCACGTGCTGCGGCACGAAGAAGGCGAAGTCCGCGATCAGCTCGATGCGTTCGGGCGCGAACGTCAGCTTGTGGTCGGCGTGGCAGCCGCTGTTGCCGAACAACGTGAACCCGAGTCCCGCACACGCATCGGTCAGCACCTCGATGGGCGCCGCCACCGTGATGTCCCAGTCGTTTGCGACGCAGATCAGCCCGAGGGCGGCAAGGAGTCCGCTGGCGCCGAGGGCATGGGGGATCGCGCGCGCATCGAGGCGCGCGGTCAGCACCTGGAGCGGCGCGAGCGGCGGGTGGTCGATGTCGCCGGCGGGCTCATAGATCCGAAACGGACCGGACCCCGTGACGGTCATCACCGGTGCCGGTGCTCGCCCGTCAGCGGCCGCAAATCGGCCACGGCGCGGCGCCGCGCTGGCCGTAGAGGATCCCCGCCACCCGGTCCTGCTCCGCCTCCGGCGCTGCGGCCGGATCGTTGCCCGCACCGCCGAGACTCTGCCAGGTCTGGGGGTCGAACTGGTATTTGCCCCGGTACAGACCGCTCGGCGAGACCGCGCCCGGGTTGCCACCCGACTCGCAGAGAGCGATCTTGTTGAGCGCGTCACCTGATCCGAGCCCCCCACCCGACAGGGGCACCGCGGGGGCCGTGACGCTCGTGCCGCCGGACGATGCGCCCGTGCCACTCGACCTGACCCGCTGCACGACCCGGGCTTGGGCGGCCACGAGCGCAGCGCGTCGGCGCCGGTCGATCTCGGCGGAGATCATCACGGCCAGCCGGCTTCGTGCGGCGACCAGGACGTTGCGGCGAGCGCCCCGGATGGAGCGCACCTGGGCAAGGTGGGAGTCGGCCTCGACCGTCTGACGGGCCGCGACCTTGCGGTCAGCGAGCAACTGGGTGCGGGCCACCCTCATCTTCTCGCGCGCCGCGCCGATCGTGGTGACGAGCTCGGCGTCCTGGCGCTTGACGCGGTCCAGGACATCGACCCGCGAGACGGCGTCGGAGAGGCTGCCCGAGCGCAGGAGGATCTCCAGCCCGGATGGCTGCGGCTGGCGGTAGACGGCGGAGAGCCGGAACGCGAGCAGGCTTTGAGCCTTGCCGAAGTCGATGCGCGCCTTCGTGAGCGCGACGGTGTTGCGCGAGACGCGGTTCTTGACCTCGTCAAGAAACGCCCGGGCGTCGTCGTAGGCCGCGGCGGCCTGACCGTAGCGGGCATCGAGGCCGGCGATCTCGGCCTCGAGCGCGCGCACAGACTCGGCTTGCCGAGTGATCACGCCGGCGCCCCAGAGGGCGGACGGCATCACGAGGCCGAGTAGCAGAAACGCTGCGATGAAAGGAATACGGCGAAACGTCGCCGGAGGGCGCTCGTCGCTCAGTTTGCGTCACCCCTGGGGACTCGGGTTCGGCGCCGCGCGTCGCAGACGCCCCGACCACGGAGACGACCTTACACGGCCCCAATCGGGGGCACAAAGGTGGACGGGCCGTCGGTCTGTCACCAGTTTGTCACTCCCCGTCTTCGAAACGACTGTAAATTCGATCGGGTGTCAGCGTCCCAGACCTCGGCCCAGACATCGCCACGCCATCCGTATCTCGACTGGTGGGGGCTGACCGAGGCGCCATTTCAGCTCGAGCCGGACCCACGCTTCGCGTACGCGCGCAATGATCACCGGGAGGGCCTGGCGCGGATGCTCTTCGGCCTGACCCAGTTGGGGGGCATCGTCGCCATCACCGGTGAGGTCGGCTGCGGCAAGACGATGCTCGCACGCGAGTTGGATCGGACGCTCACGACCGACGGGTTCGCGCTGGCGGTCGCTGCGAATCCGCCGCGCACGCCCTCTGGGGTGCTTGCGGCACTCCTGGCGTCGATCGACGCGAACGGAGGAGGGGGCGGCGCGGGACGACTCGCGGCACGACTGCGGGAACGGCTGGCGGCGGAGGCGGCGGCGGGCCGGCGCCCGATCATCGTCGTCGACGAGGCGCAGCGCCTGGATCTGCGGGCGCTCGACGAGCTTCGGATGCTGACGAATCCCGGGAGCGAGCAGGCCGTCCCGGTCGTGTTGCTCGGCCAGCCCGAGTTGTGGCCGCGCATCCGCCGGATGCCTCAGGTCGCGCAACGCGTGGTCGTCCGATACCACCTGGGAGCCATGGACGCCGACGAGGCGGCGGCGTACATCCAGCATCGCGCCCGTGTGGCCGGGTCGACACGGCGACTACTGTCAAGCCGAGCAGAGGCCGCCGTGCATGCCGCGACCGGCGGCATCCCCCGGCTGGTCAACCTGCTGTGCGCGAACGCCCTGTTCGTCGGCTTCGTGCGGGGAGAGGCCCAAGTGGGCGAGGATCTGATCAGGGATCTCGCCGACGACCGCGACGCCCAGGAGACCCACGAATGAGCCGTGTCAGCTACCAGGTGGCGTTCGACCGCGCCGAGGATCCGGCGCCGGTGTTCGTCGCGCTCGACCCCGGCGCGATCACGACGAAGACGCGCGACGGCGCGGTTCGCGTCTCGGCCAAGCTCTCCAAGGATCAGGCGCGGTGGCTCAAGAGAGCCGGCGCGGCGGCCGGCGAGGGCACGGTGCTGCGGGCGCTGGTCGATCTCGGCATGCAGTTGGAGACCGAGTGGGGCGCGCTCGCGAGACCGACCGAACTGCGCGACGCGGTGCGGGAATCCGTGTTGATCCGACGGCGCCGCACCTGACGTGGCGAAGGCGTGGAACGTTCCGGGACTGCGCGAGAACAGCACGTTCCGGGACGCAGCGGGCAGGGTGATCCTGACGCGGTGGCGCGAGATGATGAGCTTCCGCGACGGCACGCTGTCAGGCGAGGACATCGAGGACCTGCACGCCATGCGCGTGTCGTCACGTCGCCTGCGCGCCGCCATGGATGCGTTCGCAGGCGCCTTTCCCGCCAAGCCGTTTCGCAGGCGCTTGTGCGTGGTCAAGGAGATCACGGACACGCTCGGGGCCGCCCGCGACCTGGATGTCGCCGTCGCGGGCCTCGAAGGGGTGATGGACGAGCTGACCGAGGACGAGCGCCACGGCGTGCAAGCCCTCGCCGCCGAGTACCGCGGGCAGCGGGGCGACGAGGCCGCGCAGATCTCCGCCTTGTTCGACCGGCTCGAGACCGAGCGATTCGGCGCGCGGTTCGAGCGGTGGGTCGCCAAACACACCGGGGTCGACCACAAGCGCCTACCCACCGGCCCGACCGACGTGTAGCCGATGGCGAAGCCCCGGCCCATCACCGGGTTGGACCCGGATCGGCGACTGCGTCCCAACGCCCGTAAGATCCTGGTGGTGCGCATCGACGAGATGTGGGCGTTCGAGTCGCGCGTGCTGCACCCGGGCAACGTGACCGAGTTGCACGACATGCGGATCGCCTGCAAGCGGTTGCGGTACCTGCTCGAGATCTTCGAGATCGCGTTTCCCACCGACCTGGGACCGTTCATCGATGAGGTCAAGGACCTGCAGGACCTGCTCGGCGACATCCACGACCGCGACGTCCAGGTGCCAATGCTGCACGATCATCTGGAACGCATGGCCGAGCGCGACGCGACCGCCGCCCGCGAGCTCGTGCGCGAGAGCGCCCAGGCCGGACGGATGACGCAGGCAACGCGCGAAGCCGCGTTCGCCCGCTTTCGCGAGCAGCTCGACACGACGGGCACGTTGCAGGAACGCCCCGGCATCATGGCCCTCCTGACCCGCCGCACCCGCGAGCGCGACGAGCTCTACGAGCGGTTCCTGGTCGAGTGGCACCGCCTGACCACCGAACGCTTCCGCCGCCGCCTGGAACGCGCCCTCGGACTCTGACCGAGTCGCCTACGGATCGTTCGCGTTCAGCGAAAACCCGTGAGGAACTTCGTGACACGTCGTGCGGGGCTCAGCTTCCGCCGGCCATCAGGAGGCCCACTTGCTCACGTGTGGCCGTCGCGGCGTTCAAAATTGCGACGATCCGGCCCTCGTACATGACCGCGATGCGGTCGGCGAGGCCGAAGATCTCGTCGAGCTCGGCCGAGACGAGCAGGATCGCGGCGCCACCATCGCGGGTCGCGACGAGCTGGTTGTGGACGAACTCGATGGAGCCGACGTCGACCCCGCGGGTGGGCTGGGAGGCGATGACCAGCACGTTCTCGTCGCTGAGCTCACGCGCCACGATGACCTTCTGCTTGTTGCCGCCCGACAGGTTCTTGACCCGCGTCTGGATGCCGGGGGTCCGCACGTCGAAATCCTTGACGAGCGCCGTCGCCCTGGACTCGACCGCGGGCCACTGACGTACGCCGTGACGCGCGAACGGCTCCTCGAAGTAGCTCGTCAGCACCAGGTTGTCGGCGACGCTGTAGGTGCCGACGAAGCCGTCCTTCTCGCGGTCCTCGGGGATGTGCGCCACGCCGAGCGAATGGATGCGCCGCGGCCCCAGGTGGGTCGCGTCGTGATCGCCGATCCTGAACCGCCCTCCCTGCACCGTCCGGATGCCGGTCAGCGCCTCGACCAGCTCGCGCTGCCCGTTGCCCTCGACGCCGGCGATCCCGAGGATCTCGCCGCGGCGGACCTCGAGGCTGAGGCCGTTGACCACGTCCTGGCCGCGGTCGTCGGTCACCCGCAGATCGTGGACCGCGAGCACCACCTCGCCCGGGGTCGCCTCCGACTTCTCGACGCGAAGGACCACGGACCTGCCGACCATCGCCTCGGCGAGACTCGGCTGGGTCGCGCCCTCGGTCGGCATGTCGGCGACGACCTTGCCGCCGCGCATGACCGTCACCCGGTCGGTCACCGCGAGCACCTCGCGCAGCTTATGGGTGATGAAGATGATCCCGACGCCCGACGCCGCCAGATCCCGCATCACCTGCAGGAGCTCGTCCGTCTCCTGTGGGGTCAGCACCGCGGTCGGCTCGTCCAGGATCAGGATCTGGGCGTCGCGGTAGAGGGCCTTAAGGATCTCGACCCGCTGCTGCACGCCGACCGGCAGGTCCTCGACGAGCGCGCCGGGCTTGACGTCCAGGCCGTAGCGCTTGGAGAGGTCCGCGACTCTGCGCCGAGCCGTCCGGAGATCAAGGAATCGGCGCTTCGTGATCGGCTCCGCGCCCAGGATGATGTTCTCTGCGACGGTCAGCGGCGGCACGAGCTGGGAGTGCTGGTGCACCATGCCGATGCCCAGCGCGATCGCGTCCCCGGGGTCGTCCAGCTCGACGACGTCGCCGCGGACGCGGATCACGCCGTCGTCTGGCGTGTAGAGCCCGAACAGCATCTTGACGAGCGTCGATTTTCCGGCCCCGTTCTCGCCGAGCAGCCCCAGGATCTCGCCCGACGCCAACGTCAGATCGGCGTAGTCGCACCCCACCGCCCCCGGGAAACGCATGGTAACC
>JBKKDD010000002.1:0-7501 GCA_046708705.1 Miltoncostaeaceae bacterium
GTGCAATGGCGTTACGCGAGCCAGCAACCTGCCTCGAACAAGGGTACCTCACACACGTGCTCGAAGGCGCGGGACGTACATTGACTCGCGACAGTCTTTCCCGCGCTCGCTCGGATCGAATCTCATCCGATCCTCGCAGATCCATTCCGAAGGTATTCGGCACAGAGCGACGAACGCGCCGCGGGAGATAAGCGAACCTGTTCCCGCGCGTTGTAGTTGACGAGCGAGTAGAACTCTCGGCGCCCATCCTCGCTTACCGTCGGCTGAACACCGATAAACTGACGGAGCTGGACCGAGACACTTTCTGGATCAGGAAAGTAACCCTCGCGATCGAGCCACACGGCGCCGAACCCGCAGGCGCTGATGACCGTCAGCTTTCGTCGCAGCCCGAGACCCGACATCCGTAGCAGCCAACGCCCCTGCCGGTTGCGAACCGCGCCGTAGCTCCACTTCAAAGTCTTCGAATGGAGGTAGCCCACGCCACTGTCGTAGTCCAGGATCCTGCCGGGTCCAGGGGATTCGGGGAACAGTTGCTCCGGCAGGGTGTAGACCGCAGTCCCTGGCGGCACGGACGCCTCGGCACGCACGACGAAACGGTCCATCGCGTCCCACTGCTCCGCCACGGCGTCGTACCAGGCCGGCTTGAGGATCGTGCCGGTCTGGTCATAGAGGCCGATCATGGTGATCGCAGCGACGAACAGGGGGAATGCGGCCGCGTGAACACGCTGGCGAGTGAGCCGGGTCCTGAGCCCGTCCAGCGCGAACGCGACCGCGGCGAGGGCGCAGAAGCCGATCGCGACGCTGATACGTCCGGTTCCCCGCATGACCGGGTAGACGAGATACGAGAATATGGTGTTGAGGCCCCCGACCAGCCCGAACAACACGGCGATGCCCGCGCCTGCCGCCAGCGGCCCGTAGCGACGCCGGCGGCCAGGAGAACTCCCACGCGTCATGCTGGCGCAGGCAAACACCAGCAGTCCGGCAAGCCCGAGGTTGCCGACGAGTCCGATGTACGACGACTCCTCACCCGCGAGCGGCAGGACCGTCGTCGACTGGTAGTGGCTGCCGAAGTCCCCCGCCGGGCCAAAGCGGTGTGTCTCCGGCGGGAAGATCATGCGCGTCAGCGTCAGCCCATAGATCTCACTTCCCTGGTCGCCACGGACGGCCACCTCGGTGTTCGCTCCGTTTTGGAGTCTGTAGAGGATCGAAGGAGACGTGTTGACGACAACCATCGACACGATGAGGCCCGCCGCGAGAAGAGCCGTGACCGCCGACCGGCGTCCGGGTCGTGAGAACGCCTGGACGATCGCCGCGCCGATCAGGACGACAACGGCGAACGCCGCGAGATAGAGGCCGGTCGAGCCCATCGCGACACACGTGGCCACCGTGGCGATGCTTCGCCGCGACAGCCAGCTTCGCGCCCCCGTGACGCCTTCGCGACGCGCGAAGAGCGGCACACCCTGGAAAACGCGGATCGCGAGCAGGAGCCCGAACGGAAGCGCGTAGTAGCCGATCAGCAGCAGAAAGAACTGGCCGCGGAAGTGGTACTGCATGAAGGCGTACAAGAGGCCGACCATCAGGGACGGCAACCGAGACGCCCCCAAACGGCGCATGACCACGTAGGCGCACACCGCGACGAGCGGGAACGTGATCAGCATGAACACCCACATCACGGTGGCGAAGTCGGGGGCAAACCAGGCGATGACCCTCATCAGGAACAGGTTCAAGGCGTCGTCGCCGATCGGGAGGTCGTAGAACTGCAGACCACCGGCGGGCCACCCGAGGCGCGGGTTCTCCAGGTAGCCGCCGTTCTCGTCGATGCCCTTGACGATCATCCCCGCCAGCGTGATGTCGCCGACGGGGCCCATCGGCACCGACGGGCTCCACGCCCACAACTGCATCGTGACGACTGCGATCGCCGTCGACACCAGCGCCAGGCCTGCGCAGATGCGGACCTCGACAGAGCGCACGGCCGCTCGACCCGCCGCGACAGCCCAGGGAAGCACATGCCGAAGCGACCTCACGCCGGGCAGCCTACCGATGGGCGTCCACGCCGCCTGTCCCCTCGGGCCGACCTGCTGCAAACGTGTACGGCGTTACCTTTACTACGGTTGCGGTTCGCCGGCGTGACGGAGCGCGCGAAACGTCATGCCGAGTCGCGGGAGCAGGATCAGGCCGACCACCGTCTGGGGAACGAACCACGTGAGCTGCAGCAGGACGGAGAATGCGAACGCCTGGGTCGCGCCGATCGCGAACAGGCCGAGGCCCGCGACGATCAGCCACTGGTAGGTACCGACGAAGCCCGGTGACGACGGGATGGCGAGGCCGACGTTCAGCACGGCCCCAACGAACATGAGCTCGGCGGGAGTGACGTCGATGCCGATCGCCTGGGCCACGGCCCACGCGCCGAGGGTCCACGTGACCCAGATCACCGCGGTCCAACCGGCGGCCTCGGCCGCCCGCCGCCACGTCACGAGCACCCCGAGGGTCATCGCGAAGCGGGTGAACTGTCGCCGTACCCTCCCTGCCGGCGTGGGCGCATCGCTTGCACGGCGGCCGGCAAACCTGCGGCAGGCAACCCACGCCGCGCCCAGGGCGACGCACCCGGCGAGTGCCGCGAGACCCACCACGGTGACCCACGTCTCAGAAGGAACGAACGCGAAGCCGATGCCGATGACCAGGCCCAGTGCGAGGACGTCGAAGGCGCGGTCGGCCAGCATCGAGGCGGTTGCGGCCGCTGCCCCCGTGCCTGTCCCCCGTCCGAGCCAGACGATCCTGACCACGTCGCCCGATCGTGCCGGCAGCACGTTGTTGACGCCTTGGGCGCAGAGGATGGCCTGGACATACGCCGAGACCGGTGGGCTGCTGAACGCCCCACCCGTGCTCAGCACCCTCCAGCGAAGCGCCATGCCGATCAGCCCGACGTTGACGCCGGCGACGCCTGCGAGGAGCCAGCCGAGGTGGGCACCGCGCGCCGTGCTCCAGGCCTCACCCAGATCGACCCGCCGGGCCGCGAGGGCCAAGAGGCCGGCCGAGATGACGAAGACGCCCACCACGAGCAGACGTGCCCGGAGGCGCTGCCGGGATGGCCCTGCGGCCCGCCGGACGGGACCACGGGCATCGGGCGTGGTCAGATCTGGTCTCGAATGAGGTACGTCGGACGCCGGCGGGATTCGTCGAGGGCCCTCCACAGGTACTCGCCGAGGATCCCGAGGAACAGCAGCTGCACCCCGCCGAGGAGGAGCACGACGGCGAGCAGCGTCGGGAACCCGGTCGCCGTGACCGTCCCCGCCAGGGCCAGCACGACCACGACCGCTGCGTAGAGGAACGCGGCGATGGAGATCACGATCCCAAGGAACGAAGCCATCCTGATCGGCGTGTACGAGAACGAGACCAGGGTGTCGACCGTCAGCTTGACCTTCTTCGCGATCGACCAACCCGACGCGCCATCGCGCCGCGGCTCCTGCTCGTACTCCAGGGTCGTGCCGCGGAAGCCGGTCCAGGCGATCATCCCCAAGATCATCCGGTTGCGCTCGGGAAACTGGCGCAGGGCCTCGATGACGGCACGGTCCAGGAGCAGGTAGGCGGACGGTCCCTCGGTCGGGTATCCCTGCATCTCGTGGCCGCTTCGCGTGACTGCCGTGAACGCCTTGGAGAAGAGCTTGTCGCTTGCGCTCTGGTCGGCGCGGTGGGACCGAACGCCCCAGACGATCTCGTTGCCCGCCTCCCACTTGGCGACGAAGTCGGGGATGCGCTCTGGTGGTTCCTGCAGGTCCGCGGTCAACACGATGACCGCATCGCCGGCGGCGTTCTCGAGGCCCGCGGTGATCGCGAGGTGACTGCCGAAGTTCCGCGACAGCTGCAGCCCCCGGATGCGAGAGTCCTGCGCTGCCAGCTCTCGGACCATCTCGAAGGATCGATCGGTGCTGCCGTCGTCGACGAAGAGGATCTCGACGCGAAAGCGATCCGACAGCGCGGTAAGGACCGGGGTGAGGCGCCGCATGAGCGGTCCCAGGTTGGCCTGTTCGTTCAGCATCGGGACGACGATGCTGACGAGTTTGCGGTCAGTCCCCGGTGTGGTCACATCGGCAGCCATCGTGCGCGATCGTACCCGCTGCGTAGGGCGCCTCCGGTTCGGCAGGTAGCCTGGCGCCCTATGGCGATCACAGATAAGCGAATACTCCTGACCGGAGGCGCGGGGTTCATCGGCACCACCCTCGCCACCCTTCTGGCCGACGACAACGAAATCGTCCTGTTCGACAACCTCCACAACAACGCCCTCAAAGCGACGCAACTGGTGGGGCATCCGAACGTGACGATGGTCGCGGGAGACGTGCTCGACCGCGATGCGCTCCGCGATGCGGCCGAGGGCGCGAACGTCATCGTCCACCTCGCCGCAATCGCCGGCGTGGACGCCGTGCTGCGAAGCCCTGTCACGACGATGCGGGTCAACCTGCTGGGCACGGCCAACGCGGTCGACGTCGCGAACGAGCTGGGCGACGGTCTCGAGCGGTTCGTGGACTTCTCGACCAGCGAGGTGTTCGGCCGCCACGCCTACAAGGTCGAGGAGACCCACGAGACCAGCGGCGGCTCGGTCGGCGAGGCCCGGTGGAGCTACGCGGTGTCCAAGCTGGCCGGCGAGTATCTGTCACACGCGTACTTCGACGAGTTCGGCCTTCCACTGACGGTGATCCGGCCCTTCAACATCTACGGACCCAATCAGGTGGGTGTCGGAGCGATCCACCAGTTCATCGTCCGCGCGATCCGAGGTGACGATCTGATCATCCACGGGGACGGCGGCCAGATCAGAGCCTGGTGCTACATCGACGACATCGTCGACGCGGTGCTGCGGGTGATCGAGATGCCGAGCGCCGTCGGCCAGGCGTTCAACATCGGCAACCCGCGCAGCGTGTGTACGACATACGACCTCGCGTTGCGCGTGCTGCGCCTGAGCGACAGCCACTCTGAAATCACCTTCAAGCCGATCGCGTACTCGGACGTGGAGATCCGCATTCCGGACATCACCAAAGCGCGAGAGGTCCTCAAGTGGGAGCCAAGGATCGACCTGGACGACGGGCTCGAGCGGACGCTGGCCTGGTATCGCGAGTACGCGCTGGTCTCGTGAGGCCGGTGACCACCGAGCGAGTACCGCTGACCCGGCCGTACGTCGACCAGGCGGAGGTCGACGCCGCGGCCGGCGCCCTGGCATCGGGGTTTGTCGTGCAGGGACCTCGGGTGCGCGAGTTCGAGCAGCTCGTGGCCGAGTTGGTCGGCGCACGACACGCGCTCGCGGTGAGCTCGGCGACGACGGGTCTGCACCTGGCGCTCGTCGCCCTGGGGATCGGGCCCGGGGACGAGGTGCTGGTGCCCAGCTTCACGTTCCCGGCGACTGGCAACGTCGTGCTCCATCAGGGCGCGCACCCGGTGCTCGTCGACGTGCGCACCGACGATCACGCGATCGACATCGACGATGCCAGACGCAAGGTGACGTCCCGGACCCGGGCGGTCATGCCGGTCGATCCGTTCGGTCTGCCATATGACGCGGACGGGATCGGGCGTCTGGCCCACGAGCACGGCCTGGCGATCGTCGAGGACGCGGCATGCGCGATCGGAGCCTCGTTTGACGGGAGACCCGCAGGCGGCTTGGGCACCGTCGGCGTGTTCAGCTTCCACGGACGCAAGATCATCACCACCGGCGAGGGCGGCATGGTCGTGACCGACGACGACGACCTTGCCGATCGGCTCGCCCGCCTGCGAAGCCACGGTGCGGATCGCGACGGCTTTCGCTTCCGCTTCGTCGAGCCGGGCTTCAACTACCGGATGAGCGACATCGCCGGAGCCATCGGCGTCGCCCAGATGGCCAAGCTCCAGGAGATCGTCGCCCAGCGACGCTCACTCGCCGGGCGCCTGACCGAGCGGCTCGCCGGGATCGTCGGCGTCACGCCTCAAGCCGAGCCGCCGGGGCGGGTCCACGCCTACCAGTCATACGTCGTTCTGCTCGATCCTGACATCGACCGGGATGGCGTGGTGGGGCGCCTCAAGGAACATGGCGTGGAGTCGACGATCGGGACGTATGCCCTGCACATGGAGCCTGTTTTCCAGAAGCTCGGGTATCGCGACGACGACCTGCCCGGGGCCCGGATCCTTGCTGACTGCTCACTCACCCTTCCGCTCTTTCCCGGCATGAGCGACGGCGAGCTCGACCAGGTCGCCGTCGCCGTCGCGGACGTGCTTCGCACGGGCTGATGCTCGACCACGACGCCCACGGGCTTCCGCCGAACCCGTACAACCCACACGCCTGGATCATCGGCGAGCCCGAGATCGGCGAGGGGTGCTGGATCGGCGCCTTCACCGTGCTGGACGCGAGTGGAGGTCTCCAGATCGGCAACGGCTGTGACATCTCGTGCGGCGTCCAGGTCTACACGCACTCGACCGTCCGTCGCGTCATCAGCGAACGCAGCTCGCCGGAGGTGGAGCGCCGGCCCACCCGGATCGGTGACCATTGCCACCTGGGCGCGAACGCAGTCGTGCTGATGGGCTGTGACATCGGGGATCACTCGATCGTCGGCGCCGGCGCCGTGGTGCGAGAGGGCACCGTTGCGCCCCCGTGGTCGGTCATCGTCGGGGTCCCGGGTCGGGTCATCCCGGACGCCGCGCGACGCTACGCGGAACCACCCCACGAGTAAGCAGACGCGCTCCGGGCAACGCCTACACGCGTGAAGTCGACCCCAGCCGTTCCAGGTCGGCGTCGACCATCATGCGCACCAGGCCCTCGAAGTCGACGGTGGGCTCCCAGCCGAGGATGGCTTTGGCCTTGGCGGGGGCGCCGACGAGGAGGTCGACCTCTGCGGGGCGGATGAAGCGGGCGTCGGTGCGTACGTAGTCGTGCCAGTCGAGGCCGGCGTGGGTGAAGGCCACCTCGACAAGGCGCTCGACGGTCTGGGTCTCGCCGGTCGCGACGACGAAGTCGTCCGGCTCGTCCTGTTGCAGCATCATCCACATCGCGCGGACGTAGTCGCCGGCAAAGCCCCAGTCGCGCCGCGCATCGAGGTTCCCCATGCGCAGCTCCTTCGAGAGCCCGAGCTTGATCCGGGCCACGCCGTCGGTGACCTTGCGGGTCACGAACTCCAGGCCGCGCCGCGGCGACTCGTGGTTGAACAGGATGCCCGAGCAGGCGAAGAGGTTGTAGCTCTCGCGGTAGTTGACGGTGATGTAGTGCCCGTAGACCTTGGACACGCCGTAGGGGCTGCGCGGATAGAACGGGGTGTCCTCGCTCTGCGGCACCGCGCGCACCTTGCCGAACATCTCGCTCGACGACGCCTGGTAGAACCGGATCTTCGGGTTCACCTGGCGCACCGCCTCGAGGACGCGGGTCACGCCCTGGGCGTTGTACTCACCGGTCAAGAGCGGCTGATCCCACGACGCCGGCACGAACGACATCGCCGCCAGGTTGTAGAACTCGCGCGGCCGCACCTCGTCGATGATCCGCATGATCGAGAGC
>JBKKDD010000003.1:0-4339 GCA_046708705.1 Miltoncostaeaceae bacterium
GCCACGCGTCGGTGCGCTCGCCAGAGGTGCCCGGCAGGCCGCACAGCTCCGCGTACTCGCTCGACCAGCTCACCTTGCCCTGCTGCAGGTCGACGTGCCACATGCCGCTCTCACCGGCCTGCTGGGCGAGCACGAGGCTGTCGTGGACTGCCTGCAGCTCGGCGTGGCGGCGAAGCTCGGCGTTGACCTCGTAGAGCTCGACGAAGATCGCGACCTTGCTGATGAGGATCGTGGGATCGATCGGCTTCAGGATGTAGTCGACGGCGCCCTCGGCGTATCCGCGAAACACCTGCTCCGAGTCGGTCGAGAGCGCGGTCACGAAGATGATCGGGGTCGCGCGGGTCTTGGGGCGTGCACGGATGTAGCGGGCCGCCTCGAAACCGTCCATCTCGGGCATCTGCACGTCCAGCAGGATGACCGCGAACTCCTGGTCGAGCAGGTGGCGCAGCGCCTCCGCGCCCGAGCTCGCGGCGACCACGCGACGCCCGAGGGGCTCAAGCAGGGCGCCAAGCGCCACCAGGTTGCCGACGCGGTCGTCGACGATCAGGATGCTGGTCTTGGGACGCCCGCCGCCCGCCTTCTCGATGACAGTGTCGCTCACCGGGTCGCCTCCGCGGAGTGCGGATCCGCCGGTGCGCCGCTGTCCACCGGATCGTTCGGGTAGAGCCATATCCCCAGGAGCGACAGCAGTTGCTGCGTGTCGACGGGCTTGGTGATGTAGTCCGAGGCGCCCGCGGCGATCGCGCGCTCACGATCGCCGGCCATGGCTTTGGCGGTGACGGCGATGATCGGGAGGGCCTCGAAGGCCGACCGTGCCCGAATCTCGCGCATGGTCTCGTAGCCGTCCATCTCGGGCATCATCACGTCCAGCAGTACGACGTTGATGCGCTCGTCGCGCTCGAGTATCTCGATGCCCTCGGCCCCGTTCTCCGCGTACGTGGTCTCCATCCCGCGCGCCTCCAGCACGGAGGCCAGCGCGAACACGTTGCGCACGTCGTCGTCGATGATCAGCACGCGCCTGCCCTGGAAGATGGAGTCGGTGATCTGCCACCCCGACGCGGCGCGGGCGCGCGGTCCGGGCTCCGCCGACCCGGCGCCGTCCAGGAGCCGGTCCAGCTCGCGGCGGAAGTCGTCGGCCGAGCGGGTGTCGGCCACGAGCCGACCGGTGTCGAGCCATGCGCGCAGCTTGGGGTCGGGGTCGGCGTCGGTGGCCAGCAACACCGGCAGGCCCGGCGGATCCCCGTGGAGCGGCAGGCGCTCCAGCAATGTCTCCAGGTCGGACGTGTCGAGACCGACGTGGGCGACCACCCCGGCGAAGTCGCCGTCCTCGAGGGCGTGCAGGGCGTCTTCGACAGAGGGGACGTGCTCGACGCCGCGGTCGGGCAGGGCGTCGCCGAACGACGCGTCGGGCGGGGCGACGACCAGCAGTCGGCTTGCGCGGGGAGCGATGACCCGCTGCATCTGCACGATCTCCGCGATGAGCTGATCGTGCGAGACCGGTTTGCCGAGTGCGCTCGTGGCGCCGGCGGTCAGGGCGGCCTCGTGCTGTCCGACCCCCGACAGGACGTGCACCGGGATGTCCCGTGTCGCGGGGTGGCGCCGAAGTCGCGACAGGACGTTCCACCCGTCCATGACGGGCAGGTTCAGGTCGAGCACGATCGCGTCGGGACGCCAGGCGTGCGCGAGCGCGAGGCCCGTGTCCCCGCGCAGCGCCGCGACGCACCTGAATCCGGCTTCGCGCGCGACGTGCACGAGGGTCATGGCGAAATCGGGATCGTCCTCGATGATCAGCAAGACCCGGTCGCCGTCGCGAATCGTGTTGCGGTCGTCGTCCAGCTCGGGCGGCGCATCGTGATCGAGGTCGACGCCGGGGCCGATGGCGAGGGTCTCGTCTTCCCACCCGCCGGGCGTCTGATGTCCCGAGGCCGGGATGGTCTCGGGCAGGTAGAGCGTGAAGGTGCTGCCGCCGCCGACCGTCGACGCGACCGAGATCGCCCCGCCGAGCAGCGCCGCGATCTCCCGGCTGATCGACAGGCCGAGCCCGGTACCGCCGAAGCGCCGGCTGGTCGTTCCGTCGGCCTGCTGGAACGCCTCGAAGATGAGGTCCAAGCGATCCCCGGAGATGCCGATGCCGGTGTCTGACACCGTGAAGGCGATCACCTGCTCGGCGGCCTCCAGCCGGAGGTTGGGAGAGCCGGCGCCGGTCGGCGCCGTGTCGATGCTCAGCGAGACCGTGCCGCGCTCGGTGAACTTGACGGCGTTGGACAGCAAGTTGCGCAGGATCTGCTGCAGGCGCTGCTCGTCGGTGGTGATCGCCGCGGGCACCCCGTCCCCGACGGCGAGCTCGAACGCGAGGCCCTTCTGCTCGACCAAGAGCCGGAAGGAGCGCTCGACGTAGCCGGTGATGTCGTCGACCGCCAGCATGCTCGCGTGGACGTCCATCTTCCCGGCCTCGACCTTGGACAGGTCCAGGATGTCATCGATCAACGCGAGCAGATCGTTGCCGGCGGCGAAGATGGTCTCCGCGAACTCGACCTGCTTGGGCGACAGGTTCGCGTCCTGGTTGTCGGACAGGAGCTTCGCCAGGATCAGTAGCGAGTTGAGCGGCGTTCGCAGCTCGTGCGACATGTTCGCCAGGAACTCCGACTTGTACTTGGAGCTCAGCGAGAGCTGCTCCGCCTTCTCCTCGACGGCCAGTCGCGCCATCTCGATCTCCCGGTTCTTGACCTCGATGCGCTCGTTCTGCTCGGCCAGCAGAGCCGCTTTGTCGGCGAGCTCCTCGTTGGTCTGCTGCAGCTCGCTCTGGCGCCGCTGCAGCTCCTCGGTCAGAAGCTGCGACTGCTGCAGGAGCTCCTCGGTGCGCATGTTGGCCACGATCGCGTTGATCACGATGCCCATGGTCTCCGCGAGCTGCTCCAGGAACGCGTAGTGCACGTCGGCGATCTCGTCGAACGACGCGAGCTCGATCACGCCCATGACGCGGTTCTCGAACAGCACCGGCATCACCACGATGGTGGCGGGCGCCGCGTTGCCGAGACCCGAGGCGACCTTGACGTAGTCCTCGGGGGGATTGGAGACGATGATCGGCTTCTTCTCGAGGAACGTCTGCCCGATCAGGCCCTCGCCCGGGCGAAACTTGCCGGTCGCGCCGCGCTTGCGCCGGAAGCCGTAGCTGGCTGCCAGCGTCAGTTGCGGATCCTCCTTCTCATCGTCGGAGACCAGGAAGAACGCGCCGTACTGGGCACCGACCAGCGGGCTCAGCTCCGACATGATCAGGTTCGAGACGATCGTCAGGTCGCGCTGGCCCTGCATCATGCCGCCGAACCGCGCGAGGTTGGAGTTGAGCCAGCTTTGGTCGGCGTTGCGGCTGGTCGTCTCGCGCAGGTTGACGATCATCTGGTTGATGCCGTCCTTGAGCTCGGCGACCTCGCCTTGGGCCTCCACGCCGATGGACCGCGTCAGGTCCCCCTGGGTCACGGCTGTGGACACGCCGGCGATCGCCCGCACCTGGTCGGTGAGGTTGCTGGCCATCGAGTTGACGCTGTCGGTGAGGCCGCGCCAGGTGCCGGAGACGCCTTCGACGTTGGCTTGTCCGCCGAGTTTGCCTTCGGTGCCGACTTCGCGGGCGACGCGGGTGACTTCGTCGGCGAAGGAGCCGAGTTGGTCGACCATGGTGTTGATCGTGCTTTTGAGTTCGAGGATTTCGCCTTTGGCGTCGACCGTGATTTTTTGGCTGAGGTCGCCGCGGGCCACGGCAGTGGCGACGTGGGCGATATTGCGGACTTGGTCGGTGAGGTTGACGGCCATGCTGTTGACGCTGTCGGTGAGGTCGCGCCAGGTGCCGGAGACGTCTTCGACGTTGGCTTGTCCGCCGAGTTTGCCTTCGGTGCCGACTTCGCGGGCGACGCGGGTGACTTCTCCGGCGAATGAGCGGAGTTGGTCGACCATGGTGTTGATGGTGTCTTTGAGTTGCAGTACTTCGCCTTTGACGTCCACCGTGATTTTTTGTGAGAGGTCGCCTTTGGCGACGGCGGTGGTGACCTCGGCGATGTTGCGCACCTGGTCGGTGAGGTTCGAGGCCATGAAGTTGACGCTGTCGGTGAGGTCGCGCCAAGTGCCGGAGACGTCTTCGACGTTGGCCTGGCCGCCGAGCTTGCCGTCGGTGCCGACCTCACGCGCGACGCGGGTGACCTCCGCCGCGAACGAGCGCAACTGATCGACCATCGTGTTGATCGTGTCCTTGAGCTCGAGCACCTCGCCGCGGGCGTCCACCGTGATCTTCTGCGACAGGTCGCCGTTGGCCACCGCCGTCGTCACCTGCGCGATATTGCGGACCTGG
>JBKKDD010000004.1:0-7914 GCA_046708705.1 Miltoncostaeaceae bacterium
GCGGCGGCGGCGCTGGTGCCGCTCATGCCCGCGACCAGGGCCTGACCCGCGGGGCCGGGGTAGGCGGTCTGCACGTCGACGGACGGCGCGACCAGGTCCGGCTCCAGCCGCCCGGCGGCGGTCGGTCCGCGCGACGAGAACGATGAGACGGACGGCGTCGCGCGACGGTTGGGTTGCTCGACGATGCGGGCCGCGAACTGGGGATGCTCCACGAGCAGGCGCCCCTGCTGAGCACCCAGGCCGACGATCGGAATCGGGACGTCGGCGCCGGCGCGAACCCCCGGGAAGAGCCCCGCTCCGTCCTGGTCCCAGACCGCGAGGCCGACCGCGCCCGCTTGGGCCGCCATGCGGGCCTTGGCCGCCAGCGTATCGCCGCCGCGCCCCACCACGGCGATCGCGCCGCCGACCCGACTGGCGCCCGCGGCGTCCGCGTAATCGCGCAGATCGTCACCACGGGCGAGGCCGTCCACACCCGCCAGCACGACGACCGGAGCCGTCGCGGGCGTCGGGGTCGGACCGATCAGCGGAAGGCCTGCGAGCCGGGCCCCGGCGGGGCCGACGACCAGCTCCAGATCCGCCGTGCGCGGCGCGACCGACGCGCCGATGCCGCCGACGGTGAGTACGCGCTCGGACGCCGCGGGCCCGCCGACCGAGCCGATGCCCCCGAAGGTCGGCCCCTCGTTGCCGGCAGGCGCCACTACCAGCGCTCCGGCGGCGTCCGCGGCCTCGGCGGCCACGGCGATCGGGTCGGCGCCACCACCGCCGAACCCGCGTGCCACCCCCAACAGGATCACCTGGGCGTGGTCGTCCAAGGCGCCGTCAAGGTTGGGGTCCACCGCACGCTCCATCGCCGCCAGCACGCGATCGGTCCGCGCCAGCGGCCGCACCCGCCCGTCCACGAACTCGCGGGCGACCACGCGATAGGCCAGCAGACGCGGCAGCCGCTCGGGCGCGAGCCCCGCCAGCGCCGGATCACGCAGCAGCAGCCCGGCGACCTCGGTCCCATGGGCCTCGGCGAAGCGGCCCTCCACGCTCGCCTGCGGACCGGGGTTCCTGGTCACGAAGTCAGCGCCGCCGACGATCAGGCGATCCGGCCCGATCCCGCCGCCGAGCCACGGGTGCTCGGGCTGGATCCCGGCGTCGATCATCGCGATGGTGGCGGGAGTCGGTCCCGAGACGCCCGGCTGGGCGGGTGGCGCCTGGGCGCCGCCGCCGGGCAGCGGCTGCGGCTGCGGATCCGTCGCGACGTCCTGCGCGGGCGCCATATATGTGACCGGGTGGATCTCCTTGACCTCCGGAAGCTGCGCGACGAGCGCCAGCCGGCCGGCCGGGACACGAATGCCGAAGCCGTTGACCAGCGCCCGGTACCGGAAGTTGATGGTGGCGCCAAGGCCCAGGAGCGCCGGCTCGACTGATGCCTGCTGCAGGCCGATGCGCGCCATCGCCGCGTCCCGGTCGGAGGAGGCGTGGTCGGCGACGGCCGCCCCCTCCAGGATCACGATGGCGGACTCGGTATCGGCCGGTGGCGGAAGCTGCGGTGCGCGGTGGGCCTCAAGCGTGTCCCGCCAGGCGTCGGCCGCGGCCAGCGCCCGCAGCGGCGCCGTCGGCAGATCGTCGGCGGTCTGGTCGGCCAGGAGCACCGGCGCTGTGGTCGCAAGCGCGCCCGCGGCCAGCAGCCCGACCCGGCGCATCCAGGGCGGCGTGCTCACGCGGCGATCCCCCCCGGGGGGCTCGTGGCGATCGCGTCGTGCGCCAGGTACTCGGGCCACGCCACCGCGGGCGTGAACTGCGCAGCCGCGCCGATCATCGCCGCGTTGTCGGTGCACAGCGCGCGCTCGGGCACCGCCACCGTCAGGCCGTTCGCCTCGGCCCGCTCGGCCACCAGCGTGCGCAGACGTCCGTTGGCCGCGACCCCGCCGCCCAGCGCGACCGTCGGGACGCCGTGCTCGAGCGCCGCGTCGACCAGCCGCTCGGACAGAGGGCGCATGACGGCCTCCTGATAGGAGGCGGCGAGATCGGCCAGATGCATGAGCACATCGTCGCCGAGGTCCCGGACGCGATAGAGCAAGGCGGTTTTGACACCGGCGTAGGAGAAGTCGCGCTCGGTACGCCCGCCCAAGCCGACGGGGAACGTGAACGCCGTCGGGTCGCCGTCGGCGGCCAGCCGCTCAAGCGCGGGACCGCCCGGATAGCCAAGGCCGAGCAGCCGGGCGCCCTTGTCGACTGCCTCGCCCGCGGCGTCGTCACGGGTCTGTCCCAGCAGTTGCGGCGCCGCGAGGTCGCGCACCAGGTCGAGCCGGGTGTGGCCGCCGGACGCGACCAGGCTGACGAACGGCGGGTCGAGCGCCACGGGCTCGAGCCACGCGGCGCAGATGTGCCCGTGCAGGTGGTCGACCATCACGAGTGGCAAACCGGTCGCGTAGGCGATCGCCTTGGCGGTGGCGACCCCGACCAGCAGGGCGCCGATGAGGCCGGGGCGTTGCGTCACCGCGATCTGGTCGATGTCGCGAAGCGTCACCCCCGCTCGCGCCAGGGCCTCGTCGACGACCCCGTTGACCATGCCCAGATGGTGGCGAGCGGCGACCTCGGGCACGACCCCGCCGTAGGGGGTGTGCAGATCCGCCTGGCTCGCCACGACGTTGGCATGAACGGTCCGCCCCTGGACGACCGCGGCGGCCGTCTCGTCGCACGAGGTCTCGATCGCCAGGATCAGGTTGGCGTTCACGAGCCGTCCCCATCGGGCGGCAGCCGCCACATGATCAACGCGTCCTCACCGTTGTCACTGTAGTAGCGCGGTCTGACGCCATGGGAGACAAACCCGAGTCGGTGGTAAAGGCGGATGGCACGCTCGTTGGAGACCCGCACCTCCAGGGTGAATCCCACGTTGGGACGACGGTCCCCCATCGTGAACACGGCGCGCACGAGCGCGTCGCCGATGCGCCGCCCCCGGTGCAGGGGATGCACCGTGACGTTCAGGATGTGCCACACGTCGACCTGCAACGCGACCAGGATGTATCCGACGATCACGTCCTCGTGGAGCGCCACCAGGCAGATCCCGTCCTTGCGGACCAACTCGCCCTCGACCATCCGACGGTTCCACGGCAGCGGGTAGCTCTCGCGCTCGATCGCCATCACGCCTCCGTCCAGGTCGGCGCGGCGCATCGGACGGATCGCGAGGCGGGCCCGTTGCGCCTGACCACCCTCCACCACGCTCACGCGCGCGTCCCGCCCGCCGACTCGCGCGCGCGGCGACGGCGCGTGACCTCGGCGTCCGGCAGGCGCAGATAGAGCGGGCTCGCGGGCCGTGCCCCACCGGCGCGCGCGCGCTCCGCCAGACGGACCGCGCTGATGTCGTGTGCCGGGGACCCGTCGGGCAGCAGCACCACGTTCGACATGGCGACATCGGACAGGCGGTGGACGCCGTCGCCCGCGGCGTATGTGGGCGCATCCGCGGCCGCCAGCCCGTCCAGGCGCCCGGCAAGCTCCTCGGCCGCCGTCGCGTGGGGCTCGAGCACGGTCACCAGGGCGCCGTCGGCGCCGGCGCGATAGACCGCGGCGAACACCTGGGTACGCCGGGCGTCGATGACCGGCAAGAGCAGCGCGCCCGACGGCGCCATCGCCGCGATGCCGAGCGCGAGCTCCTCGATCGACGCGACGCCGCGCACGGGTATCGCAAGCGCCTGTCCCAGGCCCAGCGCGGTCGCGATGCCGATGCGAAGCCCCGTGAACCCGCCGGGACCCACGCCAACCACGATCTCGTCCAGCTCGCCCACACTGACGTCCGCGCCGGTCAGGAGCTCGTGGATCTCCTGGGCCACCCGCCGGCCCGCACCCTGCAGGGGGTCGAGGGTGCGCTCGAGGACGGCCGCGCCGTCACGAAGGACTGCGAGGCTCGGACCCGGTGTCGCTGTGTCGAGGGCGAGCGTGATCAATGGCGGCGAGGAGCGCGGCTTCCATCTGGGCGGACGGACACGTCAACGTTAGCAACCGCGTCTCGCCGCCCCCGTGAGCCAGGGTAACCGCGACGGCCGGGGCGTCGAACGCCGCCTCGAGCGTGTCCGGCCATTCGACGAACGCGACGGCGTCATCGGCAACCTCCAGCATCAAGCCAAGCTCCTCGTCGTCCGGCGACTCCAGGCGATACGCGTCCAGATGCGCGACTGCGACATACCCCTGGTAGCGCTGGGCGACGGTGAAGGTGGGGCTCGTGACGTGGTCGGTGACGCCGAGCGCCCTGGCGGCCCCGCGCACCAGCGTCGTCTTGCCGGCGCCGAGCTCACCGCGCAGCGTGATCAGGTCACCCGGCGCCACCAGCCCCGCGATGGCCGCACCGACCGCCGCGGTCTGCTCGGGCCCGGTGGTCGTCAGCTCGATCAGAACAGGCCGAGCTGCTCGGACTCGCCGACCGGCTGCGGGGCGGCGCTGACGGTCGGCGCCGGGGCGGCCCGCTCCTCGGGCGCATCGGCGGGTGGACGCAGCGCCACCGGGGCCGGCGCGCCGATCAGCTCGGGGATGCGGGCGAAGTCGGCCTCGAGGGTGGCCAGCATCGACGGCATGTAGAGCGCCGCCGCCGGATGATAGAGCGGGTAGAGCAGCAGGTCGTGCCCGCCGATCGTGACGGGCAGCTCGTTGCCGTGGACCCGGCTGATGCCGTCGGGACGGCCCGAGATCAGCTTGGTCGCGAAGTTGCCCAGCGTGCAGATCAGCTTCGGCCGGATCAGCCCGACCTGCCGGAACAGGTGCGGCTCGCACGACGCGATCTCGGCGGCCAGCGGATCGCGGTTTCCGGGCGGACGGCATTTCAGCACGTTGGCGACGAACACGTCCTCGCGGCGCATCCCGATGCCCGCCAGCAGCTTGTCCAGGAGCTTGCCCGCCGCGCCGACGAACGGCACCCCGTTCTTGTCCTCGTGGTAGCCGGGCGCCTCCCCGACGAACAGCACGTCGGCGTCGGGGTCGCCGCCGCCCAAGACCACCTGGGTGCGGGTCTGCGCGAGGGGGCAGCGGACGCAGTCGACCACCTCGGCGGCGTGGTAGTCGGCAAGCGCGGCCGCCCGGGCGGGGACGTCGTCCATTCGGCCAATGTACCCCGCCGCCCGGACGCACGCCCCCCCGCAGTGACACACGTCACGGCGGCAGCTCAGCCCCCTTGTCGTTCGTCGGCGGGCGGAGATACACTCACGGTGCTCAGAGCGAGTCGGCCTGGCATCCCGCAAGGGAGCCGGAGCGGGTTCACTCGGGAGGGTGGCCGCGCAACCGGTGCGGACATTCCCCGTGCCCGCGCGCCGGATCGGTGACGACGAGCGGCACGCAATGACCATGACCCCCACCACCGCCTCCCGAACGCCGACGGTTGTCAGGACCGTCGCCGATTTGCGCCACCACGTCGCGGCGATGCGTGACGCCGGCCGGCGCGTCGCATTGGTGCCGACCATGGGCGCCCTGCACGAGGGGCACCTGAGCCTGCTGCGGCTGGCGGGCGAGGACGATCACGCCGTCGTCATGAGCCTGTTCGTCAACCCCGCCCAGTTCGGGCCGGCCGAGGACCTGGCGGCATATCCCCGCGACGAGGTGCGCGACCTGCGTCTGGCCGCCGGGGCCGGCGCGGAGCTGGTCTTCGCGCCGGACGTCGCCGAGATCTACCCGCAGGGCTTCGACACGACGATCACGGTGGAGGGCCCGGCGCGCACGCTCGAGGGTGCCGCCCGTCCCCAGCACTTCGCGGGCGTGGCCACGGTGGTGGCGAAGCTCCTGATCGCGGCGCGCCCCGACCGCGCGGTGTTCGGGCAGAAGGACGCCCAGCAGGTCGCCGTCCTGCGGCGCCTGATGCACGACCTGCACCTGGACGACATCGCGCTGGTCGTCGCCCCCATCGTCCGCGAGCCGGACGGCCTCGCCATGAGCAGCCGCAACGGCTACCTGGACGGCAGGGAGCGCGTCGCCGCCCTGGCGCTCTCCGAGGCGCTGCGAACGGCCGCCGCCGCCGTGGCGGGCGGCGTCACCGATCCGCGGCGCGTCGAGCGGATCGCGCTCGACGTGATGGAGGCCGAGCCCCTGTGCGCGCCCGAGTACGCGCGCATCGTCCATATCGACACCTTTACGCCGCTCGCGGACCTGACGCGTCCGGCCTTGATGTGCGTCGCGGCCCGCGTCGGGCCCGCGCGCCTGATCGACAACCTGTTCCTCGACCCCGCCTGACGGAGGCCTCATGCACCACCGCACACGACGGATGCTCAAGAGCAAGATCCACCGCGCCCCGGTCACCGCCGCAAACCTCGACTATGAGGGCAGCATCACGATCGACACCGAGCTGCTGGACCTGGCCGACATCCGGCCCTACGAGCAGGTGTTCGTGGTCAACATCAACACCGGCGCGCGGTTCGAGACCTACGCGATCGAGGGCCCGGCCGGGGCCGGGGACATGTGCCTGAACGGGGCGGCGGCGCGCCTTGCCGAGCGTGGCGACCTGGTGATCGTGATGAGCTACGCCGAGTACGCCGACGCCGAGCTGGACGGCTACGAGCCGGTCGTGGTCCATGTCGACGCGCGCAACCGCCCGGCGGCCGTCGCGGACGCGCCGGCGCTCACCGGCGTCGCCGCGGACTGGGAGGCCGCGCGATGATGCGCGCCGACGACATCCGCGCGACCAAGGGCCGCCGCCGCCTCGCGATGCTGACCGCGTACGACTACCCGACGGCCCTCGCGCTGGACCAGGCCGGGCTCGACCTGATCCTGGTGGGCGATTCGGTCGCGATGGTCGAGCTGGGCTACCCGACGACCCGCGACGCCACGCTGGAGATGATGACCCACCACGTCCGGGCCGTGCGCACCGGCGCGGTCTCCACCCACGTCGTCGGCGATCTGCCCGCGGGCAGCTACGAGACCCCCCGGGGCGCCGTCGCATCGGCCAGGGCGCTGGTCGCGGCCGGCGCCGACAGCGTCAAGCTGGAGGGTCCGTGCCTGGCGCAGGTGCGGGCGATCGTCGCCAAGGGCATCGCGGTGATGGGCCACGTCGGGCTGCAGCCCCAGACCGCGACCGTCTACCGGCGTGAGGGCACGACCCCGGACGAGGCTGACCGCATCGCGCGTGAGGCCTGCGAGCTGGAGGAAGCCGGGTGCTTCGCGATCGTGGTCGAGGCAATCCCCGCCGATCTGGCCGCCCGCATCACGTCGTCTGTCCGCGTGCCGGTGATCGGCATCGCCGCGGGCGCCGCCACCGACGGCCAGGTGCTGGTCTCGACCGACCTGGTCGGGCAGCTCCCGTTCACGCCGCCGTTCATGACCCCCAGGGCGAACGTGTTCCAGATCGTGACCCAGGCCGCGCGCGAGTACGTCGACGACGTCCGCGGACGCGGCCAGGTCCCTGCCGGCTCGGAGGACCGCCCGGCCCCGGCCTGACTGCGCGACCTGCCGTTTGTGATGGCCGTGTAAGTCCGCACCTGGCCCTGCTTGGACAGGTCAAGGTGGACCATCCGGTGTCGACAACCGGACAGAGGGCCTGTCGAGATGAGCAGGCCGATGTTTCGAATGCCTCCACCGGAGGCTCCACGCTGCCGGGAAAGGACTCCTTGGCGACCGGTACGCAGCCCGAGCGCACGACACACGACGCAGCGCGCGCCCGTCGGCGGACGCGGAGTCCGAGCGCACGGGGGCTCGCAGGCGGCGTTCCGGGATGTGTTACGCCGTCTCGCCATCGTGAGTGCGCGCGGGGATCCCGAGTCCGAGCTGATCGCGACCACGCGCGCGAGGGCGTGACGTTGACCGGCGCGAGCGGCGTCCTGGTCACCCGCGTCAAGGACGGCGAGGTCACGACGGTGGGCGCGTCCGGTCAGACCGCGCTGACGGACCCGTTGACCGGGCTCGCGAACCAGCGGGCCTTCAGGGAGCACGTCGGACGGGCAGTCGACGCGGTAC
>JBKKDD010000005.1:0-3546 GCA_046708705.1 Miltoncostaeaceae bacterium
AACAGCTCTTGTGGGTACTTCCTGGGACGTGACATGAAAGAGACCTTCCTTCTTCGAGGAACAAACCCTCGAAACACGGTCTCCGTCAAACCCAGCCTGGCTCAGACCGCCGCCTGACCCGGGCGCCGAGACCCCTGCCCACCCGAAGCCACGAGAACCCCTACCCACCCGCAATCACGATAACCCCTACCCACCCGCAATCACGAGACCTCTGTCCCACGCCACGATTCTTCTTGCGTGCAGGGCATCCCGGGCTCGACCATGCCGATTAGTTCGAGCGGTTGCTTCGCAGCCTCGGCGGCGAGCGCATCAACCGGTAGGTCCGGGATCCGGGGACGGCCGGAGGCCCCCGCTTGTCCGGCGTTCGTAGCATCGACCGCACACGACTTGCCGCCAGTCGCCCACGGGGGCGCTCCGATGTGCCAGCGTGGTCGCATCGAGTTCGTCCTCCTCACCCGCTTCGGGCTGTGAGCCGGCGCGCCGACAGCGCCGAGCACGTCGTGCGCGAACTTTTCGGCAGTGCCGGTGTCCGGATCGGCGGCCCCGGTCCCGGCGACATCACGGTTCATGACCCGCGGTTCTATGGACGCCTGTTGCGGGACGCCTCGATCGGCATGGGCGAGTCGTACATGGACGGGTGGTGGGACACCGACGCCCTCGACGTCCTGATCGAGAAGATCCTGCGCGCCGGCCTGCAGGATCAGGTGAGCGGCAGCCTGCGCCTGCGCCTACTGACGGCGAAGGCGGTCGCGCTGAACCTGCAGTCCAAGACGAGGTCGGCCCGATCCGTCGAGGCGCATTACGACATCGGCAACGACCTGTACACGCGGATGCTCGACCCGCGCATGGTCTATACGTGCGCGTACTGGAAGACCGCGTCCACGCTCGCCGAGGCGCAGGAGGCCAAGCTCGATCTTGTGTGCCGCAAGCTCGGGCTCGAGCCCGGCATGCGCGTGCTCGACCTGGGCTGTGGCTGGGGCGGCTTTGCCGCGTATGCCGCGGAGCGCTACGGCTGCGCAGTCGTCGGCGTCACCCTCTCGCGGGACCAGCACACGCTCGGGCGGCAGATGTGGAAGCACCTCGACGTCGACCTGCGACTCGCCGACTACCGCGACGTCAACGGCACGTTCGACCGCGTCGCGAGCATCGGCATGATGGAGCACGTCGGACCCAAGAACCATCGCCTGATGATGGACGTGGTCACCCGCTCGCTCACCGACGACGGGGTCGCGCTGGTCCACACCATCTCCGGCAGGCGCAGCCGCCGCCACGGAACGCCCTTCGTCGAGAAATACATCTTCCCGAACGCGGTCTCGCCGTCGCTGGCGCAACTCGGCGCGGCGACCGAAGGGCTGTTCGTGCTCGAGGATCTGCAGAACATCGGCCCCGACTACGAGCGGACGCTGCTCGCCTGGTGGGAGAACTTCGACCGCGCGTACCCGGATCTGCGCCACGCATACGACGGACGGTTCTACCGGATGTGGAAGTTCTACCTGCTCGCGGCGGCGGGGGCCTCCAGGGCTCGCGACGCCCAGGTCTTCCAGCTGGTGCTGACGAAATCGGGACGCCGCCAGCCGGATTGCCGGATGAGCTGAGCCTGGATCCACCGCCACTCGCGGCGCGGATGCGCGCGGATCGCCGTCGCCATGCGGGTTCGGGGTCAACCCGAAGGGATCACCCTGCGGGTGCTCCCCCGCACCCACCTGGCTCGGCGCCCGCACGCCCCGCATCCACGATCGAACGGTGGATCCAGGCTGAGGCTGACGGTTCGTGTCCGAGACCCGACGAGTGGCTGAGTCAGCCCGTCGCGGTCAGGCGTCGCATCACTGCGTCGAGCCCGTCCGGGTCGATGGACTCGGGGAGCCCGATCAGCACGACGCGCGAGCCCGGGCGCTCGTCCCGCCATGGTTGGTGGCGCTCGATGGTGCCGCGGCGCCCGACGAGCTGGAGGACGTAGCGGTGGTCGGGGTCCTCGCGCAGGTGCAGGACGCCCTTGGCCCGCAGGATGTCATCGGGCAGCGCGACCAGCGCGTCGCACAGCGCCCTGCCGTCGACCGGGGCGTCACCCTCCCAGCTCCAGGTCGCGTAGGCGCGCTGGGCGCCGCCCGGCTCGTGCCCCGGCAGGGGCGCGACCGGGGGCCGCGCCGCGGAGACTGCCTCGCGGGCGCCGAGCAGGACGTGGACCGGCACCGCGCCGAAGGCCGCATCGACGATACCGGCGGACGGGAAGGCCTGGTGGAGCCAGGCGCGTGTGTCCGCGAGGGCGGCCGGGCTCACCAGGTCGCTCTTGTTGAGGACGATCAGATCCGCGGCCCGCAACTGACCGGTCACCTGGGGGCCAAGCTCGGCGTGGTCCACCCGCGCCCGGACGGTCTCGGCATCGACCACGACGATGGCCGCGTCACGGCGGAAGCCGGGCATGTCGGCATACCCGGCGATCGCCGCGGGGTCGCCGATGCCGCTCGCCTCGACGACGACATGCTCGGGCGGGTCGTCGCGGTCGCGCAGGCCCGCCAGCGCGAACATGAACTCGCCGCTCAGGCCGCAGCAGATGCAGCCGTTGGTCAGGCTCATCGTCTCGCCGTCGCGCGAGCGCACGAGCTCAGCATCGATGTTGATCGCCCCGAAGTCGTTGACCACGACCGCGATGCGCCGGTCGCTTCGCTGCAGGAGCTGGTTGAGCAGGGTCGTCTTGCCGGCGCCGAGGAAACCGCCGACGACGGTGAGGGGGATTGCGCTGATGGTCGATGCGGCCACGTGGCTCCCTGCAGATCATGCACGAATCCGGCGCGGCCAACGCCGGAGCTGCCGACGCGGCCGCGCCGTCTCGATGTACGACTCAACCGCAGCTCGGCGATCCTCCGGGTTGCCGATCAACCTGGCCCAGGTCTCCGGCGTATAGCTGAACTTCGACAGAGAGAGCGGCATCGTCTCCTCCTCACGTTCGCTGTCCCGAGCGAGTCGCCGTGTGGCGGCCGAGCTTGGCCCGCCCGGTAGCCTTCGGCCGACCTTCGTCGTGGCAACTCCGTGACGGGCGGATTCGGTGCGATGTTCAGTCGTCAGGCCCGCTTGGCGTAGGTCTCCATGCCGGTGAAGTCGACCTGGACGCAGGGCTCATCGCCGACGACCCAGGCGTCGTGGCCTGGCGGAATGACGAGCACGTCGCCCGGGCCGATCTCCTTCTCGGTTCCGTCGTCCATCCGGACGACCATCCGACCCGAGATGCAGTAGCCCATGTGCGCCGACTGGCAACTCTCGGTGCCGGCGATCGGCTTGACGTGCTCCGACCAGCGCCAGCCCGGCTCGAACGTCCCGCGCCCGACCGTTCCGCCCGTGAGCTTCACGATCTCGACCCGACCCTTGTCCACGAAGGGGCGGGTCTCGTCCGCCTGGTCGGGGTTCCTCACCTCGAGCTCAGCCATGTTGGCCTCCCCTGATGCGTGCCGCGCTCGCGACCCTATGGCCGCTCGTGGATCCCGAGCAAGGAGCGAGACCCTCCGGCGTAGGGGGTCCAGGTGTAGGCCTCCTAACCGCGGTCCCTCGCTG
>JBKKDD010000006.1:0-14438 GCA_046708705.1 Miltoncostaeaceae bacterium
ACCGGCCTCGCCGACAACCTCGCCGGATCTGGCGGGCAGTACTTCGCGATCTTTGCTGACGGCCACCATCGACAGCTGCCGCGGCTCACCGGTGGCCCGTTCCGCTACAAGACGTACGCCGCGGACACGTTGAAGAAGTCGATCGCCCTTGCCAGCAAACCGATGAAGCAAGCGGTGATCGCGCCGTCGATGCTCGCCCTGCTGTACCCCCTGAACGACGAGGTGCCCGACTACCCGCGGGCGCAGTTCGAGGAGGACCTGGTCAACGAGTGCGAGAAGGACATCCGCGCCGCGTTCGCCGCGGGCGCCTCGCGCGTCTCGATCGACTTCACCGAGGGGCGCCTCGCCACCCGCGCCGACCCGCGCAACCCGTGGACGGGCGCCGGCATGCTCCCCCACTTCATCGAGCTCAACAACCGGGTGCTCGCGCGTTTCACGGCCGAGGAGCGCGTCGACATCGGCATCCACACCTGCCCGGGCGGGGACCGCGACTCGGTCCACAGCGCGGACGTGCCCTACGCCAACCTGCTGCCCGAGATGTTCAAGATGAACGCGGGCTACTTCCTGATCCAGCTTGCGAGCGAGCGCGAGAAGGACCCGGTCTACGAGCTGATCGGAAAGCACAGTCGCGACGACGCCGAGGGCGTGCCGCAGATGTGCTACGTCGGCGTGACCGTGACGCAGAGCCCCAGGCCGGAGAGCGCGCAGGAGATCTGCGACCAGCTCGTCAGGGCCGCCAACTTCATCCCGAAGGAGCGGCTCGGCTCCACCGACGACTGCGGCTTCTCACCGTTCAGCATCGACGAGAAGCCCAACCACGGCTCGCCCGACTACGCGCGTGAGGTGGCGTTCCAGAAGATCACGAGCCGCATCGAGGGGACCAAGATGGCCGCCGACAAGCTCGGCATCGGCTAACGCCCAGAGCTCCCGGGCACGCGGGCCCCTCCCTCCCAGTCAGTGGGGAGGGGTTCCGCGCTCACCGAAGATCATCAGGACGGAATGCGCGACGGGCTGACCCCGCTCGGAACGCTCCAGGGCCTCGCCGGCGCTCATGGCCAGGGGGGTGAGGTGGGGCGCGATGGCGTCCACGAGCTACTGACCGTCCAGACCCGCCCGGCGCGATGCGGCGACCAGCTCGATTGCCTCGGGCGCGTAGAACGTGAACTCGACGCCGCGCTCCTCCTCCTGCCGGGCGTAGGACGGGAGCGCCAGGGCGGGCTCGACCTGCCGCTTCATGTCGAACGCGACCAGGCGCGGCCGGTACCCGCAGGCGCGGTGCAGCTCGAACGCGACATCCCGCGGGATACGCCCTCCGAGCGCGGTCAGGACCCCGCCGCCGTCACGCACGTACGGGTGTGCCTCGTTGAGCAGGCGGTGATGCAGGGCGAGCAGGTATCGCTCGAAGGGCTCGGGCGTCTCGAGCTCGCCCACCGCGAAGAACCGGCCGGTGTTGATGCCGCGCTCGAGCGCGATGTCGGGGGTCGCGGGGATGTTCGGCAGGTTCTCGTACATCAGGTCGAAGCGTCGCTCGGTCGGGACGCACGTCAGCAGATCGCCGGCGTGGAAGCTCACGTCGAATGCGTCGGGATCGACGAGGTGGGCGAGGACGTTGTCGCGTGACACGGCCAGGCTCGCGGCGAACAGGTCCGTCACGGCGAGCGACTCCAGCGGAAAGATCTCGGCGGCGCCCAGCGCGTCGAGGCCGTTGCCGGTCCCCACGATCAGCACGTCACGCACGGTCATGCGCTCGGTGAGGCGCGCGAAGGCCCTGAATGCGATCGGCAGCCACGACTCCTTCGGCGTGGGCTCCAGCGGGTAGGTGTCGTCGGTCAACCGCAGTCGCACGGGGCGGCGCACGCGCCCGCCGGGATACGGCGTCAGGTAGTCGGTGACGTCGATCTCGCCCACGGGAGCCTAGGTCTCGCGAGGTGCGGAGGCGAGGAAGCGGTCGCTCAGCGGCCCCGCCATCACGAGCGTCACGATCGCGCTGAGGACGAATGCCGAATGCAGCGCCGGGGTGATCACCGCCATCTGGAGCCCGATGAGCCCCACCACGAGCACGAGGATCCCGCCGCAGCTCAGGAGCACGCCGATCGTGTTCGCCTCCGCTCCGGCCAGCCCGGTGGCTCGGGCGGCGAGGTAGGCCGGCCCCCACTTGCCGGCGATCAGCAGGACGACGAACAGGAGCAGCCCGGGGATCGCCTCGACGTCGAGCACCCGAAGGTCGGTGACGAGGCCCGACACGGCGAAGAACACCGGCATCAGCATGAGACCGACCATATCCTGCAGCCGGGCCAGCACCAGGTCGCCGAGCCCGCCCGCGACGGGGACCGCCAGGCCGAAGAGCAGGCCGCCGATCAGCGCGTTGACGCCGATCCGGTCGGCGGCGAGGCCGCTCGCGAGCGCCAACGCCAGGAGGGCCGTCAGGACCGAGCCGACGTTGCGCGCCACGTCGATGCGACCGAGCGCCCAACGGAGGAGCGGCCGGACGACCACGAGCAAGACGACGATCAGCGCGACGGCGAGCGCGAGCCGGACGGCGACCTCCCGTCTGACGTCCCCGCCGTCGGCGCTCGCGGTGCCCGCGGCGACGAGCATGAACGCGACGACCGTCACGACCCCGGCGACCCCGACCGTGGTGACCCCGACCGAGGTCGCCATCAGGCCCTTCTCCTGAAGGAGCCGGGCCAGGACGGGCAGCGCGGTCGCGGCGAACCCAGCGGCGAGGAAGAGGGCGAACGTCAAGTCGCCGACCCCGGCCGGGTGCCAGGTCGGGCCGTCGAAGAGCGGCGCGGCGGCGAAGCCCACCGCGATGGGGGCGGCGGCGGTGGCGATCGCGACCAGGACGATCTGGCGGCGGCGTCCGCGCAGCAGTCTCCGGTCGAGCTCGACGCCGACCAGGAACATGAACAGCACGAGCCCGATCTGGCCGATGAGCTCCAGGAACGCGAATGCCTCGGGTGGGTAGATCCGGTCGACGAGGCCCGTGCCGGTGGTGGATCCGGTGGCGACGTGGCCGCCGAGCAGGGTGGGGCCGATCAGGATCCCGGCGGCGATCTCTCCCACCACGCTCGGCTGGCCGAGCGCCGCGGCGGCCCGGCCCAGAACCCGAGCCGCGACGAGGATGAGTACGAGGTCGGCGAGGACATACGCGATGACGTCCGCCTGGGGTGATGTCACGCCACGAAGGCTACAGACCGGTCTGTATTCGTCATGTCGGAAGGTCAATGTCGCGGCCCGCGATCCCCCCTGGGTAAAGGGATCGCGGGGCATTCGTGTCAGGCACGCTTTACCGAACGTTAACGTTGCCCAGGCGCACTTGGGGAGCGCGCAGCGCGGAACTTCCTCGCGCGTGATGCGGCGTTTGGTTGTCCGCCCCGCTACACTGAGCGGTCGGTAACTGATTTGCGAAAGGTCGAAATGAAGTCGGACATCCACCCCAGCTACGTCACCGCACACGTGCGCTGCACATGCGGCAACGAGTTCACCACTCGGTCGACGAACCCCGACATCAAGGTTGAGATCTGCAGCAACTGTCACCCGTTCTACACGGGGCGGCAGAAGCTCGTCGACTCGGGCGGCCGGGTCGAGCGGTTCCAGCGCAAGCTGGCGCGCCGCACAAAGACCTGATCCGACCGGCCATGGTGGCGTGGCGCCTCCGTCGGCTGACGTCCATGCTGCGCGGGGCGCTGATGGCGCCGGCCGCCCAGGTGGGCGGGCAGGCGGTGATCGAGGGCGTGATGATGCGCGGCGTCCGTCACTGGGCGGTGGCCGTGCGCCTGCCCGACGGCGAGATCCTGGTCGTCGACGAAAAGGTCGCGCCGTGGGCGGCGGGCCGCGCGGTCCTGCGCCTGCCGATCGTGCGTGGCGTCATCGCGCTGGGGGAGAGCCTCAGCATCGGCATCAAAGCCCTGTCGATCTCGGCGGTCAAGGCGGCCGGTGAGGACGACGAGGGCGAGGCCCGCATGTCCAAGTCCTCGCTGGGCCTGACCCTGATGCTGTCCCTGGCGCTCGCCATCGGCCTGTTCTTCATCCTGCCGATCTTCCTGACCAAGTCGCTGCTCGGCATCGACGGCGGCGGCTTCGAGTTCTGGGCGGTCGAGGGCGTCGTGCGCATGGTGATCTTCCTGCTCTACATCTGGCTGATCTCGTTCATGCCGGACCTGCGCCGCGTGTTCCAGTTCCACGCCGCCGAGCACATGGCGATCCACGCCTACGAGGCCGGCGACCCGGTCGAGGCCGAGTACGCCCGGCGCTACCCGCAACTGCACGTGCGCTGCGGCACGGCGTTCCTTTTGATCGTGATGGTGATCTCGATCTTCGTGTTCGCCGCGGTCCGCACCGACGCATGGCACTGGCTGATCCTCTCGCTCATCGTCGGCATCCCGATCATCGCCGGGCTCTCCTACGAGGTCATCCGTTGGGCCGGGCGCAACCGCGAGAAGGCCTACGTCCGCCGGATCATGACGCCAGGGCTGTGGCTGCAGCACCTGACCACCCGTACGCCCGAGACGGAGCACTTGGAGGTCGCGTGCGTGGCGCTCAACCGGGTGCTGGTGCTCGAGGCCAACCCGCCGGAGTGGGCGGCCCAGGTCGAGGTCATGGCGTGAGTGACGACGATCCGATCGGCCGGCTGGTCAGCCAGATCGAGGAGACGCGCACCGAGCTCGAGACCGCGCTGGCGGACAGGGAGCTGGTCGGCGACCGGCTCCGCAACGCGGACGTCAACCGCCGGTGGAGCGGGCTGCAGACCGCCTTCGCGCTCGTGGAGCGCTACCGCGCGGCGCAGGAGACCATCCGCGACGCGCGGGAGCTGATCGATGCCGGCGACGACGAGGCCCGCGCATTCCTGCAGGAGGCCCAGGAGGACATCGACGCGATTATCCCCGAGCTGCGCGAGGCGATGGTGGAGACCGATCCCAACGACGACCGGGACGTCATCGTGGAGATCCGCGCCGCCGCCGGCGGCGACGAGGCCGGGCTGTTCGCACGCGACCTGTTCGAGATCTACTCCCGCTACGCCGCAAACCGCGGGTTTCGCACCGAGCTGATGGAGTCCAATCCGTCGGAGTCCGGTGGGTTTCGCGAGATCAGCCTGGCGGTCAAGGGGCAGGGCGCGTTCTCGGTGTTCAAGCACGAGGGCGGCGTGCACCGCGTGCAGCGCGTTCCCGCCACCGAGAGCCAGGGCCGCATCCACACCTCGACGGCCACGGTCGCCGTGCTGCCGGAGGCCGAGGACATCGAGGTGGCGATCGACAAGAGCGACCTTAAGATCGACGTATATCGCTCCACCGGCCCCGGTGGGCAGAGCGTCAACACCACCGACTCCGCCGTGCGCATCACGCACCTGCCCACGGGCCTCGTCGTCGCCATCCAGGACGAGAAGAGCCAGCTGCAGAACCGTGACAAGGCCATGCGCGTGCTGCGGGCGCGCCTGTACGAGCGGGCCCTGGAGGAGCAGGAGGCCAAGCTCAGCGCCGACCGGCGCGCCCAGCAGGGCGGCGGCGACCGCTCCGCCAAGGTCCGCACGTACAACTACGCCCAGAACCGCGTGACCGACCACCGCGTCAACGTCAACGCCCAGCTCCGCGAACAGGTCCTGGAGGGCAGGCTGCATTCCCTGACCGAGGCGCTGCAGGCCGAGGAGCGTCGCCGCCGCCTCTCCGAAATGACAGAATCGGGGGCATGAACTCCGAGCTGCTGCGCTCAGAATTCCTCGGCGTGACCGTCCATTTCGACGACGTCGAGATGCCGCGCGAGGATCTGGCGGCGTTCTTCGCGGCGATCAGCGCGAGTTACGACCTGCCGCGGCTCGAGTACCACCCCGAGGGCGGGGCGACGTTCTCCAACCACGAGGGCTCCGAGTTCGTCGTCAAGCCCGGCCACGCGGCGTGCGGCGGCGTCACCCAGCTCGGGTTCGCGCAGGGGTTGGCGCGGGTCGACGGGCTGATGGGCGAGGCGCTCGACCGCTACGGGATCGGCCCGATGTGGCTGGACGACGTGACGCTCGTCGCCACCTGGGATCTGGAGGAGGACGAGGCCGGCCGGCGCCTTCTGATCGAGGACGTGCTGCGCTTCGACGATGACCGCATGGCGCTGTTCGAGGGCGAGGACCTGTCGCTCGGCCTGCGGGTCTGGCGCACGCTCGGCGAGGGCACCGTGGACTGCTCGATCGAGCCGATGCACGCCGACCACTCGCGGATCTACTTGCGCCTCGTCTACGCTCAGCGCGACATCTCGATGGATCTGCCCGCGCTCCTGGCGGCGGTCGAGGACGTCCACGGGTTCCTCCATGGACCGGTCAAGTCGTTCGTGCTGGCGGTCGCTCGCCGCTGAGCACGCTGACGGTGGCGGAGGTGCTGCGGCGTACCACCGGGTACCTGGCCGGACGTGGCTGTGATTCTCCGCGCCTGGACGCCGAGATCCTGCTGGCCCATGTGCTCGGCGTCGAGCGCATCGCCCTCTACACCAACCACGACCGGCCGCTCACCACCGCGGAGACCGACGGCTACCGCGCCCTGGTAACCCGGCGGGGAGCCCGCGAGCCCATCGCCTACATCCTGGGGCGCCGGGGCTTCCGGCGGCTCGAACTGGAGGTCTCGTCGGCGGTGCTGGTTCCGCGACCCGAGACGGAGCTGCTGGTCGAGTGGGCGATGGAGGTCGCGCCAATTGGCGCAACCGTCCTGGATTGGGGGACCGGCAGCGGCGCCATCGCGCTAGCCCTCGCCGACGAGCGGCCCGATCTGGTCGTGACCGGCGTCGACCGGTCCCCCGAGGCGCTCGACGTGGCGCGACGAAACGACGCTGCGGTGGCGGTCGAATGGCGCCTATCCGACGGGTTCGCCGGGCTGGGCGATCGGCGGTTCGATCTGGTCGTGGCCAACCCGCCGTATCTGGCCGACCACGAGCTGGCGGGCGCCGCGCCGGAGCTGCGCTTCGAGCCGTCCCGGGCGCTCGCGTCCGGTCCGACCGGGTACGAGGCGTACGAGGCCATCATCGGCGACATGCTCGGCCATTTGACCGCAGGGGGATGGCTCATCGCCGAGGTCGGCATCGGTCAGGCCGCGCGCGTCGCCATGCTTCTCACGGCGGCCGGGTTCGGCGCCGTCGCGACCCGCCCGGACCTCGCAGGGATCCCGCGCGCCGTGGGCGGGACGCTCACATGATCGACGCCGCCGAGGTCGCCGCGGCCAAAGCGGCATTGCTGGACGGTCAATTGGCGATCGTCCCGACAGACACCGTCTACGGCCTGGCCGCGGCGCTCGACTCGTCGACCGGCATCGAGGCCCTCTACGCCCTCAAGAACCGTCTCCGGTCGCAGCCGTGCCAGGTGCTCGTCTACACCGACGGTCAATTGGCTGATGCGCTCGCGCCACTTGACGCTGTGATCGTCCGCGCGGCCCGCGCGCTCCTGCCGGGGCCCGCGACCTGCATCGTGCCCGACCCGACGGGTCGGTACGCCGCCGCCTCGGGCGACCAGCCGGGCGCGGTCGGCCTGCGCGCGCCGCGCGTCGCGGGCGCCATCCTCGCGCTCGACGTGGCGCTGATCGCCACGAGCGCCAACGATCCGGGCGGCCCCGACCCGGCGGCGCTGGACGAGGTTCCCGCCAGGATCCGGGCGGCGGGGGTGATCGGCCTGGACGCCGGTCGCCTGCCGGGCATCGCCTCAGCCGTGGTCGACCTGCGGGGACTGACGCGAGGAGAGTCCGCGCACGTGGTGCGCCCGGGGCCCGACCCGGATGACGTGTCACGGCGACTCGGGTCGGTCGGCGTCGCCGTGCGCGACTCGCCCTTGAAGAAAGGGATCTCGACCTAAAGGATTCCTCAAGTTCATGTGAACGCAGGCCGAATAGATTCCCTATGTCGGTCACCGCGCGGGTCGCCACCCTCACCCGCCTGCTGCCGCGGGGCTCCAACCTGCCGGATGCCGATTGGGCGGCCCGCCATCGGTGGATGCTCGCGGTGCTCTGGGTGCACGTCGTCGTCCTTGCCGCCTGGGGTCTCGTGGCCGGCGAGTCGCCGGTGGCACTGGCCGTGGCGGTCAACCCGATCGCCGTGTGCGGGCTCGTCGCGATGCTCCGGCCGTATGGCCGGCGTATCCGGGCGGCGGCGGTCTGCATCGGGCTCCTGACCGCATCCGCGGTCGTCGTCTACCTGATGGGCGGGGCGATCGAGGGGCACTTCCACTTCTTCGTCATGGTCACGCTGCTTGCCCTCTACGAGGAGTGGTTTCCGTACCTGCTCGCGTTTGCCTACGTGCTCGCCCACCACGGCCTGTTCGGCGTCCTGGGATCGCATCAGGTGTTCAACCACGCGGACGGTCTGGCCCATCCGCTGAAGTGGGCGATCATCCACGCGGGGTTCATCGCCGGGCTCGGCGTCGTCAACCTCGTGTCGTGGCGCATCAACGAGACCAGCCGCCTTCTGACCGAGGCGAGCGAGGAGCGGTTTCGCTCGGCGTTCGACGACGCGCCGACCAGCATGGCCCTGGTCGGGCCCGACGGCGTCATTCAGCAGGTCAATGCGGCGATGTGCGAGCGGACCGGCTTCTCGCAGAGCGAGCTCGTCGGGTACCCGCTGAGCGAGTTGGTCGCCCCCGAGGGGCGCGACGCGATGTCCTTCCCCCTGCTCGAGACCGGCGAGCACGAGCTGCGCTACGTGCGGCAGGATGGATCGTCGGGGTGGGGCGTGTGGTACCACTCCGCGCTTCGCGACGGCGATGGCAACGCGGCCGCGTTCATCAGCCATTGCGTCGACGTCACCGTCCGCAAGCACGCCGAGCAGGCGCTTGAATGGCAGGCCAATCACGATGGATTGACCCGTCTTGCCAGTCGCGACTTCTTCGTCAAGCAGATGGAGATGGCGCTGGAGCGGCGCCCCGGGGACGACGGGACCTGGGTGGCGGTCCTGTTCGTCGATCTCGACGACTTCAAGGACATCAACGACTCCCTGGGACACGAGGCCGGTGACGCCCTGCTGACCGCGGTGGCCGAGCGCCTGAGCGGGGTGGTGCGGCCGGGGGACGTCCTGGCCAGGTTCGGTGGCGACGAGTTCTCGGTGCTCCTGCCCGGCATCGCCGACGAGCAGCATGCGCTGAGGGTGGCCGATCGTTTGACCGAGGCGCTGCGCGCGCCGATCGTCGTCGGCGGCGTACCCCGGTTTATCTCGGCGTCCGCCGGACTGCGGCTGTGCGATCCCCGCGACGTGGATGTGGAGCCCAAGGCGATCCTGCGCGATGCCGACGCGGCCATGTACCGGGCCAAGCGACTCGGCAAGGGACGGTGCGAGGTCTTCGATGTGTCGATGCACGAAGAGGCGTTGGAGCGGCTCGAGTTGGAGCACAGCATGCGCGGTGCGCTCGAGCGCGACGAGTTTCGGTTGGTATTCCAGCCGGTCGTCACGCTGGGCGACCGGCGGGTGTGCGGCGTCGAGGCGCTCATACGCTGGCATCACCCCGAGCACGGCGTGATCGCGCCGATGCGGTTCATCCCGCTGGCCGAGCGCAATGGGCTGATCATCCCGATCGGCGAGTGGGTCCTACGCGAGGCCTGCCGCCGGTTCGTCTCGTGGGAGCATGCGCAACTGACGCTGTCGGTCAACGTGGCGGTGCAGCAGATCGCGGACGGGGCCTTCGTCGATTTGGTGCGGGCGGCGATCGCGGAGACGGGCATCGATCCGGAGCGCCTCTGCCTGGAGATCACAGAGACCTCGATGGTGGAGGACGACAACCTGCTCATCCGGACACTCGAGGAGCTCAAGGCGATCGGCGTGCGCATCGCCATCGACGACTTCGGGGTGGGGTATGCGTCGCTTCGCCAACTGCGCACCCGTATCCCCGTCGACACGCTCAAGATCGACCGCTCGTTCATCGCCGGGATGACAACGGATCAGTGCGATGCCACGATCGTCGAGGGCGTGGTCCACCTCGCCCATGCGCTCGGGCTCCAGGTCGTCGCCGAGGGGATCGAGACCGCCGAGCAGGCGGCGATCCTGATGGAGTGGAGCTGCCAGTCCGGCCAGGGGTACCTGTTCGCCAGGCCGATCGACGCGGACGAGATCGCGAAGCTGATGCCCTCGGCGCGCGCGAGCGTTGCCGCGATCGGGGGCTGATCGCACCGGGCATCCGTGGTGCCTCGACTTCGCTGACGCCGGGTGGCGTGGTCGCCCGTCCTGCGGCACCTGTCGGAAACTATGCTAGGGCCATCGTGTCCCGACGTATCCGCAAGCTGCTGGTGGCCAACCGGAGCGAGATCGCCATCCGGGTGTTTCGCGCCGCGACCGAGCTCGGGCTTCGGACCGTCGCGATCTACTCGCTGGAGGACCGTTTCGCGCTGCACCGCTTCAAGGCCGACGAGGCCTACCAGGTGGGACGCGGGGCCGAGCCGGTGCGCGCGTACCTCGGCATCGAGGACATCGTGCGCACCGCCCGCGCGGCGGGGGTCGACGCGATCCACCCCGGGTACGGGTTCTTGGCGGAGAACCCGGAGCTCGCCTCGGCGTGCGTGCGCGAGGGCATCACCTGGATCGGCCCGCCCAAGGGCGTCATGGAGCAGCTCGGCAACAAGGTGGAGGCCAGGGCCCTGGCCGAGCGGGCCGGCGTCCCGGTCATGCCGGCGACGGGCCCCCTGCCCGCCGACCCGACGACGGCGCGGGCGCTTGCGGACGAGGTCGGCTTTCCGCTGATGGTCAAGGCGAGCTGGGGTGGTGGCGGCCGGGGCATGCGGATGGTGCACGACCCGGCCGACCTGGACGAGGCCGTCGAGACGGGCCGGCGCGAGGCCCGTGCCGCGTTCGGCAACGACGAGGTTTTTTTGGAGCGGCTGGTCGAGCGTGCCTGGCACATCGAGGTGCAGATCCTGGCCGACGTTCACGGCAACGTCGTGCACTTGTTCGAGCGCGACTGCACCATGCAGCGCCGCCACCAGAAGGTCATCGAGATCGCGCCCTCGCCCCGACTCGATCCGGCTGTCCGTGACGCCATGTGCGACGCCGCGGTGCGCCTGGCGCGCGAGGCGCGCTACCGCTGCGCAGGCACCGTGGAGTTTCTGCTGGACGCCGACACCGGCGAGTTCTACTTCATCGAGGTCAACCCCCGCATTCAGGTGGAGCACACCGTCACCGAGGTCGTCACCGGCATCGACATCGTCAAGGCGCAGATCCGCCTGTCGGAGGGCGCCGAGATCGGCACCGAGCAGAGCGGCGTCCCCCTGCAGGAGGACGTCCGGGTGCGCGGCTCGGCCATGCAGTGCCGCATCACCACGGAGGATCCCGAGAACCACTTCATCCCCGACTACGGGCGCATCAGCGCCTACCGCGAGGCCACCGGCTTCGGCATCCGCCTGGACGGCGGCACCGCCTACTCGTCGGCGGTCATCACGCCGTTCTACGACTCCCTGCTCGAGAAGGTGACGGCCTGGGCGCCGACCCACGACGAGACCATCCGCCGTATGGACCGCGCGCTGCGGGAGTTCCGCATCCGCGGCGTCAAGACCAACCTGCCGTTCCTTGAGGCTCTGGTCTCGCACCAGAGCTTCCGCTCGGGCGAGTACACCACCCGCTTCGTCGACGAGACACCCGAGCTGTTCGCGTTCCGCCCACGGCGCGACCGGGCCACGCGCCTGCTCCAGTTCATCGGGGAGGTGCTCGTCAACGGCAACCCCGAGGTCGAGGGCCGGGCGCGTCCCACGCACATCCCGGTGCCGAACGTGCCGACGCCGTGGCGGGATGCGCAGGAGCCGCCCGCCGGAACGCGCGATCGTCTGCGCGAACTGGGCCCCGAAGGGTTCGCGCGCTGGATGCGCGACGAGGAGCGGCTGCTGCTCACCGACACCACGTTCCGTGACGCGCACCAATCACTCCTGGCGACGCGGCTTCGCACCCACGACTTGGTCGCGCCCGCGCCGTACTACGCGCGGCATCTCTCGACGCTGTTCTCGCTGGAGGCCTGGGGCGGCGCGACGTTCGACGTGTCGATGCGCTTCCTGCGCGAGGACCCCTGGGACCGTCTGGCCCAGCTTCGTTCCGCCGCGCCCAATGTCCTGATCCAGATGCTGCTGCGCGCCTCCAACGCGGTCGGCTACACCAACTACCCCGACAACGTCGTGCGCTACTTCGTGGCCCAGGCGGCGGAGGGCGGCATCGACTTGTTCCGCGTGTTCGACAGCCTCAACTGGGTCGAGAACATGCGTGTGGCGATGGACGCGGTGCTGGAGTCCGGCGCGCTCCTGGAAGCGGCGATCTGTTATACGGGCGACCTGACCGACTCCTCGCGCGACAAGTACGACCTGGCGTACTACGTGCGGATGGCGAAGGAGCTGGAGGCCGCGGGCGCGCACATCCTGGGCATCAAGGACATGGCCGGCCTCTGCAAGCCGGATGCGGCGCGGGTGCTGGTGCGGGCGCTTCGCGACGCGGTGGGGATCCCGGTGCACTTCCACACGCACGACACGTCGGGCCTGGGCGCGGCGGCCGTGCTGGCGGCGGCCGAGGCGGGCGTGGATGCCGCCGACGCGGCGATGGGCCCCATGAGCGGCCTGACCTCGCAGCCCAGCCTGGGAGCCATCGTCGAGGCGCTGCGGGGGACTCCGCGCGATACGGGCTTGCAGCGCGAGCCGCTGGCCGAGGTCGCGGAGTACTGGGAGGCGGTGCGCGCCGCCTACGAGGGTTTCGAGAGCCCGATGCGCGCCGGCACGGCTGATGTGTACGAGCACGAGATGCCCGGGGGCCAGTACACGAACTTGCGTCAGCAGGCGCGGGCGCTCGGCATCGAGTCGCGCTGGCGTGAGGTCGCGGCGGCCTACGCCGAGGTCAACCGGATGTTCGGCGACATCGTCAAGGTCACGCCGACGTCCAAGGTCGTGGGCGATCTGGCCGTGTACATGGTCACCAACGACCTGACCGCCGCGCAGGTGCTCGACCCGGCGCGGGAGATCGCGTTCCCGGACTCGGTGGTCGAGTACTTCCACGGCGACCTGGGCCAGCCGTACGGCGGGTTCCCCGAGGAGCTGCAGGCGAAGGTCCTGAAGGGTGGCGAGGCGCTCCGGGTGCGCCCGGGCGAGGTGCTCGAGCCGACCGACCTGGCGCAGGCGCGGGGGGAGGCCGAGAAGAAAGTCAGGCGTACCGTCAGCGAGCGTGAACTCGCGAGCTACCTGATGTACCCGGCGGTGTTCGTGGCGTTCGCCGAGCACCAGCGCCAGTACGGGGACGTCAGCGTGCTGCCGACCCCCGTGTTCTTCTTCGGCCTGGAGCGCGACGACGAGCTGTTCGTGGACATCGAGCGGGGCAAGACCCTGGTGATCCGGCATCTCGCGATCGGCGAGCCCGACGCCGAGGGTCGGCGGACGATCTTCTTCGAGCTCAACGGCCAGCCGCGCGAGGTCAAGGTGGCCGACCGTTCCGCCGCGCCGACCGGTCCGGCGAAGCGGATGGCCGACGACGGCGACCAGACTCACGTCGCCGCGCCCATGCCGGGCTTGGTGGTCGCCGTCACCGCCCATCAGGGCGACACCGTCGCGCGCGGCGACCGGCTCCTGTCGATCGAGGCGATGAAGATGGAGACCGGCGTGTTCGCCGACCACGCCGGCGTCGTCACCGAGGTCCTCGTCACCGCCGGGACCCAGGTCGAGAGCAAGCAGCTCCTGATGATCGTCGGCGACGGCACCAAGAGCGACGGGGACGCAGGCGACGCCCGCGAGGGTGACGGGGACGACACGGCGACCGAAGCGCCCTGACGTCGTCCCGGCTGGCTCACGGGGCGCGTGATTTGCCGGGTGAGAGGGGCGGTTCGGGGTATCCGTACCCGTAGATCACCATGTTGACGAACGGCTGCCACGCTGAGCGCGGCTCCCCCACCGGCGGCGGCGACAACCTGATCCGCGGACGCGACGGTGCGACACGCCACCGACCCTGAGTGAACCACCGCTGCATCGTGCGCACCGACGGCACCATCGACACCCCACCCCGACACGACGCGCGAAGCTCATCGATCACGTGCCGGGGAGGCTCCCCCGCCGCGAACCGAAGCTCCGCCATATACCGCAACACCGGCCACGCATACGACCCAGGTTTGTCCCGATCGGCCAACGCGAGCTCCACGGAGCGCACATGCGACTCCAACGCACGACTCCGGTACCTGGTCAAGCACCCGGCGGTGACCCACGCCGCGGCGACCCACTCAGCGAACTCCCGGCCGGAGCGCTCCCTCAAGACCGCCTCCGATCGGTGCGTCTCGCACAACCACACCATCACCCCGCGCGCCAGATACAACGGACGACTCGTCTCCTGGCCCCGGTCGCCGCACACCACGCAGAGGGGATGCAGCTCCACTCCGCCGCTCCCCAACCCTCCCGATCCGGTGCCACCCGAACCGTCACCGCCCGACGCGCCAGGCCCACCCGAATCACGCCCGAGCCCGCCACCGGGACCGCTCGCCCCTGACC
>JBKKDD010000007.1:0-4603 GCA_046708705.1 Miltoncostaeaceae bacterium
CGGCGGGCGCGGTCGAGCTGTGGAGCCGCCGCGCCGTGCGGGCGCTCGACCGCCATCCGGTCAACCGCGCCCGCGCCGCCCGCGGCGACGCGCCGTTTGCGGTGGTCACGCTCAAGTGGTGGGGCAGGCTGCGCGAGGTGCCGAGTGTCCGCGCCCGCCTCGGTGTGGACGGCGCGATCGTGGGCGGCTCGCCGTTGCTGGCCGGTCTGGCCCGTCTGCTGGGCGTCGACTTCGTCCACAGCGCGGAGGGCGACGACCCGGCCGGCGATCTCGCGCGCCGGCTCGCGATCGCGCGTGAGCGCCTGGACGCCGGCGACACGTTCGTCTTCTGCCACCTCAAGCCGACCGACGAGGCGGGCCACACCAAGGACCCGCAGGTCAAGCTGGCGACCATCGCGGCGCTGGACGGCGTGCTGGGCGACCTGTGCGAGCGGTTCCCCGACTGCGTGGTCTGCGTCACCGGTGACCATGCGACGCCCACCTCGCCCCAGGTCATCCACTCCGGCGATCCCGTCCCGTTCGTGCTGGCGGGCCCGGGCGTGCGCGCGGATCGGGTCACCTGCTTCGGCGAGCTCGACTGCGCCGACGGCATCCTGGGTCGCCTGACCGGCGCCGACGTCATGCCGGTCCTCCTGAACGCCGCCGACCGTCCGCTCTTTCTCGGCTCACGCCCCACCCCCACGCCGGGCGCGCTAGGCGTCCCGCACGACGTGGAGCCACTGCGGCTCGACGTTCCACACGGCGCGGCCGAAGCGATGAGTTTGCCGGCGCGCAACGGTCATGGGCATTGAGTAAATAGCGGCCCTGGCGGCCGCCTACTGAGGGGGGACGATGAGCAAGCTTCGGTGTCATATCTCGATCTCCGTGGACGGTTTCGTCGCCGGCCCGAACCAGAGCGAGGAGAACCCGCTCGGCGAGGGCGGCGAGCGGCTTCACGACTGGGTGGTTCCACTGGCCGCCTGGCGCCAATCCCACGACAAGCAGGGCGGCGAGGTGAACGAGAGCTCACGGATCGTCGAGGAATCGGTCGACAACGTCGGGGCCGGCTTGATGGGCCGGAGCATGTTCGGACCGATCGGCGGTGGTGCCTGGGGCGACGAGCGGTGGACGGGCTGGTGGGGCGACGACCCTCCCTTCCACCACCCGGTGTTCATTCTCACCCATCACCCGCGTGATCCCGTGGAAATGGAGGGAGGGACCACGTTCCACTTCGTCACCGACGGAATCGAGTCCGCGCTCGAACGGGCAAGGGAGGCCGCCGGCGACAAAGACGTCATGGTTTTGGGCGGCGCCGAGGTCGCGCAGCAGTACCTGGCGGCGGGACTGCTGGACGAACTCGAGCTCCACGTCGTTCCGGTGGTGCTCGGCGACGGCGCCCGCCTCTTTGACAACCTCGGGAACGCGGAGGTAAAGCTCAAGCAGGTCCGGGTCGTCGAGGCGCCCGGCGTCACCCACCTCAAGTACAGGGTGGTGACATGAAGCGTCACCCAGCCGGGGAAGCGATCACCCCGACGATGCGCCTTCAGATCTGATCAGACCTCGTAGGTCGTCAGCTCGATCACGTGGCCGTCGGGGTCGTCGAAGTACACCGAGCGCGAGTTGCCGTGATCCTCGAAGCGGTACTCGACGGAACGCTCGCGCAGGTGCTCCCGCGCACGCTCCAGGCCGTCCCGCGTCACGGCGAATGCGACATGGCGCAGGCCGACCGACTCCACCTCGCGCGCCGCCGACCCGGATTGCGCCTGGAACAGCGTCAGGCACGCGCCCAACTCGCCGACGAACACCGGCCAGTCGTCTTGCGTGGCCACCCCATGCGGTGCGAGGCCCAGCACGTCCCGGTACCACGCGATGGACTGTTCACGGTCGCTGACCTTCAGCGCCACGTGGTCGAGCCGCTGTACCACCGGAGGGCCACTCATGGCCGCGAACGCTATCCCATCGATTGCGCCGTATCCCTGTCCGGCCGGCGGGACAGGCCGAGTCCCGCTCAGCCGGTCGCGGGCTCCTCGGCAGCCAGGCTCTCGGCGATCGTGGCGCGCTGGATCTCGCTCGTCCCGGCGGGGATGCGCAGGTTGCGAGCGACGCGGTAGATCCGCTCCAGGCCGGTCTCGGTCAGAAGCCCACGCCCGCCGTGGACCTGGATCGCGCGGTCGGCGACCCGGAGGAGCGCGTCGTCGTTCCACGCCTTCAGCACGGACACGTCGCGGCGCATGGCAGGGGTCACCTTTGCCGTGAAGAGTTCCGCGGCGTCCAGGCGGGCCAGCGTCTCCAGCGAGAGCGCTCGCATCGCCTGCCAATCCATGTACATGTCGCTCAGCATCCCTGCGACCGGTCCCAGCCCGTCGATGGGGCCGCCGAACGCCTGGCGTCCGTGGCCGTAGCGGACCGAGCGGTCCAGGCAATGCCAGGCCAGGCCGCTGCACATCCCGCCACGGCGGGTGCGCGCCCAGTTGATCCACAGCAGGGCAATGGCGAGGCCCCCGCCCGCGACTCCCACGATCGCGTCGTCGGCGACCCGCACCTCGCGCAAGCGCAGGCTGCCGGTCTGGCCGTCGGCCATCAGGGTCTGCTGTACTGGGCCGCGCTCCACGCCCGGGGCGTCCAGCGGGATCAGGAAGCACGTGAGCTCCTTGCGGCCGGCGCCCTCGGCGCGCGCCAGCACCTGGGCGAGCTCAGCGAACGGCGCGCCGGTGATCAGGTGCTTGGTGCCCGACACGACCCAGTCGTCCCCGTCGCGCCGTGCCGTGGTCTGCAGCGCCAGGGCATCGGATCCGGCGCGGGGCTCGGTCAGGGCGAACGCCACGTCGACCGCGCCGGACTGGAAATCGCGCAGGTGTCGTGCGCGCGCGGCGGCGCTCCAGTGCGCGACCAGGGGGCTCGGGCCGTCGGTCCACGCGAGCATCCACTGCGCCCCGCGCAGCCCGTGGCGGTAGACCTCCTCCTGAACGTAGAAGCAGTCGACCAGCGTGAGCCCCAGCCCGCCGTCGGCCTGGGGCAGGTGGGCGCAGTACAGGCCCGCCTCGGCCGAGGCCCGCTGCATTCGGCGCTTCAGGGCCCGGACGTCGTCGGCCAACCGGCCGTCGGCCTCCAGGGCGAACGCCGTGTCGGGCCGCGTGCGCTCCAGCTCGCCGACCATCGGCAGGGCCGTGTCGTGGATGAACGCACGCACGCGCTCGACGGCGCTGCGGCCGGCGTCGGACGGCGGGTACCCGGGCGAGAACGGCGGCGGCTTCATCCCGCCCCGAGCCTACGCGCTCGTCAGGTCTCGCGGGCGACGACCTGGCGCAGGGCCTCGGCGAAGGCGGGGGAGGCGTTGGGCACGGGCACGCGGTGGAACTCCAGGCCCACCTCCTCGGCCTCCTCGCGTCCCGCGATATCGATGTCGTAGAGCGTCTCCAGGTGGTCGGCGACGAACTGCACCGGCACGAAGATCACACCGCTGTGGCCGGCCTCGGCGATGCCCGGCACCAGGTCCTTGAAGTCTGGCGTCAGCCATTCCTCGGGTGAGTGACCCGCACTCTGGTAGCCGAACTGCCACTGGTCGTCGCGCAGGCCGACGCGCTCGGCGACCCCATGGATCGTCTCGTGGATCTGCTCCAGGTAGCCTGGGTCGCGGTCGAACACCGGCTTGGGCAGGCTGTGGGCGGTGAACACGATCGGAAGCGCACCGGCCGCGTCGATGGTCTGGCGAACTCGCTCGGCGAGAGAGTCGATCCACCCCGGCACGTCGTGCCAGGCACCGGCGACGTGCACGGGGATCGTGATGTTCTGGTCGGCGATGGCCTGCTCGACTGCGCGCGTGTACCCGCCCAGGATCAGCGGCGAGTACTGGGGCGCCAGCACGATCCCGATGACCCGGTCGACCCCGGCCGCCATCAGGTCGGTCAGGGCGCCGGCGATGCGGGGCTCGGTGTGGAGCATCCCCACCGCGACGCGGTAGGCGCCGGGGCTGTGCTCGGCGTCGAGCACCCGCTGCAGGTCGGCGCCCTGGGCGCGCGTCGTGTTGATCAGCGGCGAGCGGCCGATCAGATCGAACCGGCGCTTGAACTCTTGGACGACGTCGTCTGGCGGCTCGCGTCGGTAGACGCTGCGCAGGTAGTCCTCGACGCCGTCGGATGTTTCCGACGTGCCGTAGGTCATGAGCAGGACGCCGATCATGCTCGGGCCGTCGATTCGTGGACGTGCTCCACGAGCCGCGCGAGCTTGCCCGGGTCGGTATCAGGCAGTACGCCGTGGCCCAGGTTGAACACGTGGCCGGGGCGTCCGTCCGCCTCGGCGAGCACCTTGTCGGCCTCGCGCGCGATCGCCTCCCACGGGGTCAACGCGACCGTCGAGTCCAGGTTGCCCTGGATGCCCTTGTCGTGGCCGATGCGCCGCCAGGCGTCGGCCAGGCCGATCCGCCAGTCCACGCACACCAGGTCCGATCCCGCCGACGCCACCTGCTCCAGGATGCCCCCGATGCCCGTGCCGAAGTGGATCGTCGGGACGCCGGTCGCCTCGCGCACGCCGTCGAAGATGCGGGTGTTGTACGGGAGCACATACGCCTCGTAGGCGGCCGGACCCAGGTCGCCGATCCACGAGTCGAACAGCTGCAGCACCTGCG
>JBKKDD010000008.1:0-4995 GCA_046708705.1 Miltoncostaeaceae bacterium
GAGTCGACCGTGCTGCCCATGCGAGACGGCCTGCCCAAGCTCAAGGACTTCCCCAAAGAGCTGGGTGGGTCCGGCGAGACGATCGCCGAGTAGCGACGCGACCCGCGCGACGGTTCGATTGCCAGCATGACCGGCGTCCAACGCCATGCCACGCCAAAGGATCGCCCCATGCAGATCGGCGCGCACCTTCCGCTTATCCCGATCTCGGCTGGGGAGCCTTCCCTGGCCGGGCTCCGGACCTACGCGTCGGCGGCGTCGCGGCTGGGGTACCGCTGGCTGTGTGCCAACGACCACTTGGTCTTCCGCCGGCCGTGGCTCGACGGGCTCACCGCGCTGGCCGCGGTCCTCGACGCCTCGGACGATCTTGGGCTGGCGACGACGGTCTGCCTTCCCGCGGTGCGCGGGCCGGCGCAGGCGGCCAAGGCGTTCGCGGCCCTCGACGTGCTCTCGGGCGGCAGGTTCGTCGCGGGCGTCGGCCCCGGTTCGTCCGAGCGCGACTACGTCGTCGGCGGGATTCCGGCCCACGAGCGGTTCGCGCGGTTCGAGGAGGCGGTCAGAGCGCTCCGGGCGCTGCTCGGCCGGGACCCTGAACCTTTCGCAGGCCGTTTCTACTCGACCGCCGGGGTGACACTCGAGCCGCCTCCCGGCGAGCCCGGCCGGCCGCCGATCTGGCTCGCAGGCTGGGGCGGCGGGCGCGGCCTGCGGCGCGCAGCGGAACTCGGCGACGGCTGGCTTGCCTCTGGGTACAACACCACGCCGGGAGGCTTCGCCGCCTCGTGGGCCGAGGTTCGAAAACACGTGGACGCGCGCGGCGGCGACCCCGATCGGTTAGCCAACGGGGTCGCCACCCTCTGGACGTACGTGACCGAGGACCGTGCCAAGGCAGAACGGATACTCGTCGACGTCCTCGCCCCACTCCTCGGTCGGGACGTCGAGTCGCTGCGGGCGCTCTCGCTTCCGATCGGACCCGCGGAGGTCTGCGCGCAACGGCTGAGCGCCTTCGCGGACGCGGGTGCCGAGCGATTGTTCGTTTGGCCGCTCGGCGACGACGTCCACCAGCTCACCCTGGTCGCTGAGCGCGTCGTGCCGCTCATCTCGGAGGCCACCCTCACGACGCCACTCAGCTGATCCACTCCCTGCTGGGCCCCTCCCCGTCGGGACGCCCCGCCCGTCGCCCGTCCGACGCGTGCGGGAGCGCGATGTCGGCGGGGACGTCGCGGCGCAAGTGCTGCGCTCATCTCCGGCCCTGGTCCGTGGTCACGGTCCAGCACTTCGATCTCAAGCTGCCTGGGCCCGAAAGCGCATCGAGCCCTTCCCGGATTAAGCGCAACGGCTGGCGTACATCTGGCGTACATCGCCACATGGCGACCGGTCGGGGGGTGTGACGTGACTCTGGCCGCGGTACAGTTCGATCTACCCGTCGGGACCGACCGGCACCCGGCGTTCAGCGAGGAAAGGATTGACCCGTGAAGCGTCCGAGAATCTCTCCTCTTGGCGCGCTCGCGCTCGTCGCCCTCATCGCCGTGCTCGCGACGGGCTGCGGAAGCGACGACAGCACCTCGAGCTCGACCGCCGGCGCCGTGACGGCCGACCAGGCGATCGCGGCAGCGGTTCCTGCCGACATCAGGTCGAAGGGCACGCTGACCGTCGCGGCGGATGCCACCTACCCACCGAACGAGTTCATCGGCGCCGACGGGAAGACAGTGGAGGGCATGGATGCCGACCTCGCCCAGGCCCTTGGGGGGGTCCTGGGGCTCAAGGTCGACGTCGTCAACGCAACTTTCGACACCATCCTCCCGGGCCTTGCCGCCGACAGGTATGACCTTGGCATGTCGTCCTTCACCGACACCAAGGAGCGCGAGCAGGTCGTCGACTTCGTCACCTACTTCGAGGCCGCCACCGCGTTCTACGTGAAGGCGCAGGGTGGTCCGACGATCAACACGCTCGCCGACCTCTGCGGCCAGAGGGTCGCGGTCGAGCGGGGGACGACGCAGGCAGCCGATGCCACCGCGCAGAGCGCGAAGTGCAAGACGGCGGGCAAACCGGGTGTGAACGTCCTCGTCTTCCCTGATCAGAACGCGGCGAACCTCGCCCTGACGAGCGACCGGGGAGATGTCGGTATGGCCGACTTGCCCGTCGCTGCCGAGTTCGTCAACAAGTCCAACGGCCTGTTCAAGCTCGTCGGCGAGGCGTACGGGCCGTTCCCCTACGGCATCGCGATTCCCAAGGGGAACGGCATGGCCCAGCCGGTCCTCGACGCGCTGAAGGTCCTGATGGCGAACGGCACATACACGGCGATCCTGACGAAGTGGGGCGTTCAGGACGGGGCCATCGACAACCCGCAGATCAACGGCGCGATCAGCTAGTCGTCGGTAGGTCGGTGAGCGAGTCGCAAGGTCCCGTGGACGCTGCGACGGCGACCCACCGGACCGCGCCGCCGTCGGTCCCGCCCGACCAGATCAAGGCCGGCCCAATGCGCCGTCCGGGCCGCTGGCTGGCGGCCGCGATCGTCCTCCTCCTCGCCGTCGCCCTCGGCGCCTCGATCGCAACCAACCAGCGCTTCGAGTGGGGCATCGTCGGGGACTACTTCCTCTCGAGCCGGGTCCTCGACGGCCTCGTCGTGACCCTCGAGCTGACCGTCATCTCGATGGCGATCGGCATCGCGCTCGGGGTCGTGCTCGCCGTGATGCGCCTCTCCCCGAATCCGCTCGTCTCCAGTGCGAGCTGGCTCTATATCTGGTTCTTCCGCGGCACACCGGTGCTGGTCCAGATCCTCTTCTGGAGCAACATCTCCGCGCTCTACCCGCGCCTGTCGCTGGGCATCCCGTTCGGGCCGCAGTTCATGGATTTCAGCGCGAACGCGGTGATCACGCCGTTCGTCGCCGGCCTGCTCGCCCTCGGGTTGAACGAGGGCGCCTACATGGCGGAGATCGTGCGGGCGGGGATCATCTCCGTCGACGAGGGTCAGGTGGAGGCGGCGCAGAGCCTGGGGATGACCCGCCTGCAGACGATGCGCCGGATAGTGCTGCCGCAGGCGATGCGGGTCATCATCCCGCCGACGGGCAACGAGACGATCTCGATGCTGAAGACGACCTCGCTCGTCAGCGTCATCGCGACCACGGAGCTGCTCTACTCGGTGCAACTGATCTACGCGGTGAACTTCCGGACGATCCCACTCCTCATCGTGGCGAGCATCTGGTACCTGATCGTCACCACCGTGCTTTCGATCGGGCAGTACTACCTCGAGCGCTTCTTCGGCCGCGGCGGGTCCCGCGAACTCCCAGAGACGCCGATCCACCGGCTTCGGCGGAACCTCCTCTCATTCCGGCATGCAACCGTCGACGCGTCGGGGACGTCCGGGGAGCGACGATGAGCGCCCCCATGCTCAGGGCGGAACGGGTCCACAAACGCTTCGGGCGCCTCGAGGTCCTGAAGGGCGTCTCGCTCGAGGTGCGGCCCGGCGAGGTCGTGTGCATGCTCGGACCGTCGGGCTCCGGAAAGTCGACCTTCCTGCGCTGCATCAACCACCTCGAGAAGATCGACGCCGGGCGGCTCTGGGTCGACGGCAGGCTTGTCGGCTACCGCGAGGCGAGCGGAAAGATCTACGAGCTGCGCGAGGCGGAGGTCTGCTGCGAGCGCTCGAAGATCGGGATGGTCTTCCAGCGGTTCAACCTCTTCGCGCACATGACCGCGCTGGAGAACGTGATCGCGGCGCCCATCCGAGTGAAGAAGATGCCGAGGGTCGAGGCCGTCGGGCGCGGGAAGGATCTCCTCGAGCGGGTCGGGCTCACGGACAAGCTCGACACCTACCCGTCGCAGCTCTCCGGCGGCCAGCAGCAGCGGGTGGCGATCGCGCGGGCACTGGCGATGCAGCCGAAGCTGATGCTCTTCGACGAGCCCACCTCCGCCCTCGACCCCGAACTCGTCGGCGAGGTCGTGGACGTCATGCACCAGCTCGTGAAGGACGGAATGACGATGATCGTCGTGACGCACGAGATGGGCTTCGCGCGGGAGGCCGCCGACCGGGTCGTGATGATGGACGACGGGCGCATCATCGAGGAGGGGACGCCGGAGCGCTTCTTCCAGGCCCCGCGAGAGGAGCGGACCAAGCTGTTTCTCTCGAAGATCCTCTGAGCGGACTGACAGCGCTGCTCAAAGACGGTTCCGGGGGTGAACGCCGGTACCAGCGGACGGCCCTAGCCTCATTGGCGGCTGCTCCGGCGGAGGCGCTTCAGCCGCCGGCCGAAAATCGCGTACGACGGCTGGAACCGTCGGATAGGGTGCGTTCACCCGCTTGCGAGGTAGGATGACTGAGCTGCTCCAGACGACGATCGACGGTCTCTCCATTGGATCCATCTACGCTCTCGCGGCGATCGGCCTGACGCTCGTCTACGGGATCCTGAAGCTCGTGAACTTCGCCCACGGAGACTTCATGACGCTGGGCGGCTACGTCGCGTTCGCGGTGAACGTGAGCGCGGGAGTCAATATCGGGCTGGCGATCCTGGCAGCGCTCGCGGCTGTGGCGCTGCTCGGACTGGCCTCGGAGTACGCCATCTGGCGCCCGATGCGACGGCGCGGCGCGGGGATGCTGCAACTCCTGCTCCTCTCCCTGGGGTTCGCCTTCGTGATCCGGTACATGATCCAGTTCCAGTGGACCGGGCAGCTCCGGCAGCTGGACGTCGACGCGACCAAGGCGTTCAACCCCGGTGACCTCACGATCAGCTACGTGCAGCTCATCGTCATCGCCGGGGCCGGGACGATTCTCGCCCTCGTCGCGATCCTCCTGAAGACGACGATGCTCGGGAAGTCGATGCGCGCCCTCGCCGACAACTTCGACCTCGCTCAGGTGTCGGGCATCGACACCAGCCGGGTCATCGCCGTGACGTGGCTCCTCGCCGCGGGCCTCGCCGGACTGGCGGGCGTCGCGACCGCGATCTACCAGTCGCTCCTCACGCCCGACACCGGCTTCGTGCTTCTGCTGTCGGTGTTCGCGGC
>JBKKDD010000009.1:0-10673 GCA_046708705.1 Miltoncostaeaceae bacterium
CACCGACGAGCGCGGCAAGTCGAGCCGTTCGGCGACCTGAGTTGTGCTGCCGACCTCGCGGTAGAGCGCGATGATGTCGCCGTGAGGAAGCCGCGTCAGACGCGGTCTGACCGGCTTGGGAGCGGTCGTGCCCTCCATCTCGCAGGCGAAGCACAGCGGACCGGGGTTCATCCGCGAGAGGCGTTTTCCGCAGGACGGGCACGCTGTCGCTGTCGCTGTGTTTGACGCCGGGGAACGTCGCTCGCTCACGTCACTCCTTCCGTACGGGTGCGGGTGGCGGCTTCTTGTAGTTGCCCGGTTGGGCGACGCCGAAACCCCGGTCGCCGCAAGCCCGGCTCGCTCGGACGGAGGCGCTGACGCGGCCGCTGTTTTCGGCAAACCCGCCCAGTGGCACGCACCCCCTTACGGACAGCCCACGTGTCAACGAAGAGGAGCGCCGTAATCACACCGTCCCCCGCCGGCCCTACGGACGGGTTTCCCCGCGACGCATCGCGGGAAGAAACGAAGGAGCGGTCCAGTGACACGACGACGGACGAGGCGATTTCGATGAAAGATAGCCAGCGCGCGCGACGCCGGGAACCGTGCAGGGATATGAGCAGGAGCGCTCCCAGGGCCGTCAGGCCGGTGCGTCCGTGGTGAAGCCGCACGACCAGGTCATCGTGATCTTCGGGGCTGCGGGCGACCTTGCGAAGAAGAAGCTCCTGCCCGCGATCTTCCGGCTCTGGAGCGAGGGGCTGATGCCGAACCAGTGGCGGCTGATCGGGACGGGCCGGACCGAACGCTCGGATGACGATTTTCGCGAGATCGCAGAGGCCGCGATCGATCCGTCAACGGCCGAGTGGCACGACTTCGCTCAGCGGTTGACCTATACCGCAGCCGACTTCGGCCCCGGCCGCACCGAGACTCTCGCCACCACGGTCGCGGTCGCCCGCCGCCACGTCGGACAGGACGCGCAGACGCTGGCCTATCTGTCGACGCCACCCAGCACGTATCACGATATCTCTGCCGGCCTGATCGAGAGCGGGATGCTTGACCGGGGGCGGGCGGTCTTCGAGAAGCCGTTCGGGCGCGACCGCGCCGACGCGGCGTCGCTGGGACGGCTGGTGCGCGAGGGACTCGGCGCGGATCGTGTGTTCCTGATCGACCACTTCCTTGCGAAGGAGGCCGTGCAAGATCTGCTGTCGCTGCGGTTCGCCAACGGCCTGTTCGAGCCGGTATGGAACCGCCATCACGTCCACGTCCAGATCGACGTGCTGGAGGCGGGGGACATCGGGACGCGCGGCGACTTCTTCGAGGAGACCGGCACCATGCGGGACATGCTGGGAACCCACCTGTTGCACGTCCTGTCGTTCGCCGCGATGGACCCGCCTGCCGACCTGTCCGCCGAGGCGATCGCCACCGAGGTCCAGAAGGTGTTCGCGGGTATCCAGCCACTCGACCCGGCGCAGGTGGTGCGTGGACAGTACGAGCGCTACCGCGAGACACCGGGCGTCGCCGCCGACTCCGACGTCGAGACATACGTCGCGGCCAGGGTCGAGATACGCAACCACCGCTGGTTCGGCGTGCCGTTCGTGCTGCGCACCGGCAAGGCGCTGGCGGCAAAGCGCGCGGGGGTGACGGTGGTGTTCACGGCACCGCCCCGCGAGATGTTCCCAGGCGGACCGGCCGACGGCGCACTTGATCCAAACCGGCTGATGCTCGACCTGGACCGACCCGGTTGCCTCAAGCTCGGCCTGATGACGAAGGAGCAGGGCTGGGACATGCGCTTGCGGGAGAGCATGCTGGCGCTCGACGAACCGGCCGAGGACGTCGGCGTGGGCGCCTACGAGCGTCTGCTGCACGACGCCCTTCTGGGCGACCACACGCTGTTCACGAGCATCGACGCGGTGGACCGGGCGTGGCAGATTCTCGAGCCGGTGCTGGATGACCCGCCTCCCATCGAGGTCTACGCGCAGGGCGGCTGGGGTCCGGCTGCGGCTGACCGCCTGATCGCCCCGCACCAATGGGCGATCGCGCCCGGCGGTGGCGGCGGCTAGGGCGCGAGCTCCAACGGTGGCCTCGGCCTATCGCGTCCGGACGATGGTGACGGTTAGGCGCGAGCGTCAAACTGGCTCATCGGCGTATCGTGCCTGTGACGCCGCCACCGACCCGGGAGAGGATGATGATCGAGCTTCGTGACGACGTCCGCACGCTGATCGACAGCGGGCGGCTCGCCCACTTCACGACGATCAACCGTGACGGCTCGCCGCACACCACGGTCGTCTGGGTCGGAACGGACGACAACGAGATCGTCATCGGCAAGCTGGCGGTCGACCGGAAGGTGCGCACGCTGCGGCGCGACCCGCGCTGCACGCTGTCCATGGAGGCGGACGGTGATCAATACGGGATGCGCAACTACCTGGTGATCGAGGGAACCGCTCGCATCGAGCCCGGGGGCGCCCCCGAGTGGTTGCAGGTACTTGCGCACCGGTACATCGCCCCCGACGCGGTGTTTCCACCGATGCCGGATCCGCCCGCGGGCTTCCTGATCCGCATCACGCCCAGCGCTGTCCGGGGTATGGGGCCGTGGGGACGCCAACTCGGCTGATCGAGCTACCTGCGGGATTCCTCCCAGTACACCGGGCGGCCGTAGTAGTCGAACAGCCGCTCCTCGTACTCGCGGTTGACCGGAGTCGACGGGTCGAACTCGGGGCTGCGCTCGATCTCCGCACGATCCAGGTCGACGTATGCGCGTTGCTTCGGGTAGCTGAACCCGCCGACCCAACGGGGCGACAGGATGACCTTGCGGCCCGGCAGCCAGTTGCGGGTGTCGACAATCAGGTAGCGGATGCTCCAGTCGTCGACGTCGGCGATCAGATCGTCGACGTGTCCGACCTCATCGTCGCGGGCGTGAATCCGGTACCCGGCGACCTCACGTGAGCTGTGCAGATGCGGGTCGCCGTTGTCCCCGTCCTCGGCGACGGGGTCCACGCCGTCTGCGTCCACGGGGACGGGAATGGGGTCGACCAGCGGCATTCCGAACGCGGGCCACCCGGCCCAGTACGCCGGCCAGCCGTAGTGGTCGTGAGTCGCCGCCAGCGTCTGCAGCGAGACCGGGGCGTCCGCCTCCACCGGCGGGCTTTGCTCGACCTGCTCGCGTGTCAGCCGTACGTCCAGCGTGCCGAGCGCGGAGATCCCCGGATCGATCAACTCCGGGGAGATCAGCACCAGGCGCCCGGCGAGCCACGTGCCCGTGTCGACCAGAAGGTACCGGACCGTCCAGTCCCAGTCGTCGAACAGCACGCTCTCGACTCGGCCGATGTCTCCGTCCGTCGCGCTGAGGTTGAGCCCGTGCAACGCCTTCATGCTTCTGAGTGTCATGTGGGCAATGGTTCCCCGAGCCGGCACGCGGTAAACGGTCGCACGGTCACCGCGCGGCCTTGGACCTGGTCCCGATCCGATCGTCCAGGCCGCGACGAAGAAGCGAAAGCACGAGGCGCTCCTGCACGGTCAGGCCCCGCGCTGCGGCGGTGTCGACGTCGGCGCGGAGGGCCGAGATCGTGTTGCCGTCCTGGAACTGATCGATCACGCGCGGGTCGATGTAGCTGGCCCGACAGACGGCCGGAGTGTTGCCCAGGAGCTCGGCCACCGTCCGCACCACCGACGCCACGGCCCGCCGTCCGGCGCGATCCGAGATCACCGGCTCGAACTCGTCGAGCGCGACGGCCGTCGCCACGGTCGCGCTCCATGTGCGGAAATCCTTGGCGGAGAACTCCTCGCCCATGTGCTTCTTGATATATCCGTTGATGTCCTCCGAGCGCACGTCACTGATCGTGCCGTCGTCATCGCGATACTTGAACAGTTCCCGTCCGGGCAGCTCGTCCATCTCGTCGACGGCCGCGGCGATCAGAGCGTCGTCGATCGTGGCGCGCTGGCGCACGCCGGACTTCCCCTCGAAATCGAGGGCCACCTCATCTCCGTCCACGTCGACGTGTCGGGAGCGAATCGTCGCGAGCCCGAACGTGCCGTTGCTTTTCACATACTGCTCGCTGCCGATCCGCAGGGAGGTGCGATCCAGGATCTGCACGGCGGTCGCGAGCGCCCGGTCCCGGTCCAGCGTGTCGCGTCGCAGATCGCGGCGGGAGGCCCGGCGGATCCGTGGCAGTCGCTCGGCGAAGCACAGGATCCGCTCGAACTTCTCGCGCTCCTGATCCTCCTGCCACGCGGGGTGATACAGGTACTGCTTGCGGCCGGCAGCGTCGATTCCAGTGGCCTGCAGGTGCGCGCGGCCGGATCGACAGATCCAGACATCCCGCCATGCCGGTGGGATCGCAAGGGACTCGATGCGCTGCAGCCGCCGCTCGTTGGTGATGCGCTCACCGCGCTCATCCACGTACGAGAACCCCTTGCCGCGACGTCTGCGCGCGAACCCGGGTTCGGTGTCGCGGCTGCGGCGAAGCTCAGCCATCGGTGGCGCCCGCCCTGGTGCGAGACGTCGTCTGCGTCGTGGTGAGCAACGCCCCTCCAGTCCTCGGTGTCAACCGGGTGTTCTCCGGATGCCGGGTTCCAAAACCTTTCCCGTCGTTGCCGCTGCGTGTGCTACACGGGCTTCGACGCATCCGTCCGTACGGCCCCATGGTTTCGCGGCGGTCATACTTGGGCACGACACGCGCACAGCAACGCATTGGAGGGACCATGCCGTTCGAGCTTCCCGATCTGCCGTATCCGTACGACGCGCTGGAGCCGCACATCGACGAGACCACGATGCGCATCCACCACGACAAGCACCACGCGACCTACGTCGACAAGGCGAACGCCGCCCTGGAGGGCACGGCGCTCGCCGACGCGCCGGTCGAGGAGGTGCTTGCCAACCTCGATCAACTTCCCGAGGGTAAGCGGACCGCGGTGCGAAACAACGCCGGCGGGCACGCCAACCACACGCTCTTCTGGGAGGTCATGGGTGCGGGCGGCGGCGGCGCGCCGTCGGGTGAGCTCGCCGAGGCGATCGATCGCTCGTTCGGAGGCTTCGACGCGTTTAAGACGGCCTTCGCCGACGCGGGGGTCGGTCAGTTCGGCAGCGGGTGGGCCTGGCTGATCGTCGCCGGTGATGACCTGGTGATCGAGGGCATGCCCAACCAGGACTCGCCGCTTCTGACGAATCGCACGCCGATCCTGGGCGTCGATGTCTGGGAGCACGCCTACTACCTGAAGTACCAGAACAAGCGTCCCGACTACCTCGCCGCATGGTGGAACGTCGTCAACTGGGACGCGGTCGCGGCACGCCTGAGCGCCGCACGCTGAACCACTGACCGGTCCGGGAGGGCGCTCGGGCGGTGTTTCGCGCGGGGCGCTCTCAGGACGGTCGGTGAGGGGACGTGGCCAATGCCCCACCTACTTCGGGATGACTGAGAGGCGGCGTCCCCGAACTCAGTTGCCCGAACGACCGGGTTCGCGCCGCGCGCGACCGGTCGCCAGGATCCGTCCCAGCAGGACGGCGTGGTCACGCGATGCATCGTCGGGGTGGGTCAGCAGCGTCACGCTCTGGGTCCGTAAGCGCCGCCGAAGCTCGATCAGCCGCGGACGTGCGCGCTTGAGTTCGACGAGATAACGCGCGGAGAAGTCCGGATTATCCGGGTTGTTGGCGGCCCAGCGTTGCAACTGCTCGCTCGGGGCGAGGTCTCGCGCCCATTCGTCGATCCGCGAGTGACGCCGTCGCGCCCCCGCCGGGATCGTCATGTCGACATAGACACGGTGCCCGTCATCTCGCGCCGTCGGCTCGGCCAGCGATTTGATGCGGACACGACCGGCGCCGGATGTGACCGGCGTCGCGGAGGGAGCGGTGACGTGCTCAATGGCCACGCTCATGTGGTACCCCGTCTGGCTCGGGACGAATCCTCACGACTCGGTGAGATGCCCGCCGCCGGACTCAGACTCAGCGCTTCGAGCGCCGATCGACCGCGCGTTGGAGCTCGGCTTTGTCCATCCCTGACCGACCCTCGATGCCGCGGTGCTTGGCCTCCTCGTAGAGCTGATCGCGGGTGCGCCCCTTGGGCCGGTCGGTGCCGGATCGAAGGCCACCCCGACGCCCCGACGAGATGTCGTCGATTGATGTGCGCGACGCCGTGCGGGACTCGCCGTGCCGCGCGCGCTCCTTGTTGACCGTCCGCGCCGCGATCTCCTCGGCTTCGTCGGTGGACTCGCCGCGATTCAGGAGACTCTCCTTGATGTGCTCGTACTGGCGGTCGCGTTTCGATCCCTTCTTGACGCCGCGCATCGGCATCGCAAGCTCCTCCCGTGACGTTCGTCGCAACCTGGTTCAAGTGGGGAACCCGGCTTGCGGGTACCGGGTCCCCCTGCCGCCGGAGACGGTTCAGCGCGCCGCCGGCCAATCCACCGTTACCCGCCGACGACTCTCCGAAACACGTCACGAGTTGCCCGAACTCGTACCTCCGCAGTGCGTTATCGCCTCGCGGGTATCGGGAAACAGTGGATGCCGGAGCGACGTGGTCGTGCAACTCGCCGATTCGCTCGATCTCGATCCGCCCGATACGTTCAATGTGATGATGACGTGGAATCATGCGTGGCAAGCAGTCAGCGCGGAGATCGACTGTCTTCCGCGCAGGGAACGTCATCCGTCGCATGGTCGCGCGACGTGAGGCGCTTCGGGGCGAGCGCGTCGCCGAGTTCCTGGGCCGGGGGTATCGCCCTGGTCGCCGTGGCGGTGCTCTACGTTGCGGCTGTGGGGACGCGGCGCGGCCGGGCGTCCGAGGAGGTCGGGCGGCTCGCCGAGCGTTGGCGAGACACGTTCGTGGACGGCGTGAGTACAGCGATCCTCGTGGCCCTTGTCCCCATCGCAATCGGCCTCGTCGCCCTTGGCTTGATCATCGCGACGGTCAAGGGTGGGTTGCGCCGGGTGACGTTTGCGTCCGCGCTGATCGCGCTCGTAGGGACGAACGTGCTCGTCCAGGGGGCCAAGCTCATACTGGAATACGTGAACCCGATCGGGGGTGAGGCGCTTCGCCACAGACAGGGGGCGTTTCCGAGCGGTCATGCGGCGATGGCGACGTCGGCGGCGCTGGCGCTCATCATGGTGGCGCCTGCCCGGCGGCGGCGGGTCATCACGCTGTGCGCCTCCGCGTTCGCGCTTACCGTCAACCTCATGCTGCTCGTCATCGGGTGGCATTACGCGAGCGACGTGATCGGCGCCGCGCTGACGTCGTTCGCCGTGGCACAGATCGTCGGCCATCGCGCGGGTGTCGTCGCGACCAACGGTCGAACGACGTCCGCAATCGCCGTTGTCGTCGCCGCGGCTGGGGTCGCGCTGCTGTCGGGCGCGGCATGGTACGACACCGTCATCGGCAGCGTGCCCGCCCCGCTGATCGCGGGAGTGGGCGCCATCCTCGTCACGACGATAGGGGTCGTGGTCGCGTCGCACAGCCTCTCTGCGGATACGACAGACTCGATCCGCGCGGAATCAGAGTCATCGCCTGATCCCGGGAACGCACAGAGGTGTCGCTCGGCTCCTGAACCGCACGACGAAGAGTAAGGGGCACCCGGTTTCCGGGCCGGGCGCCCCCGATGTCAGCCGCGCCAACGATCACACGATCGACACTCGTTATTTACCCGGCTGGGGATCTCGGAAACGTGGGGAGCGAGCCTTAACCCGCTGACAATCCGGTTCCCTACCCCGGGTGGATCAGCATCGGCTCCGATCCCGCGACCGGCTCGGCGATGCTCAGCGCGTTTCGCCGGCGGACCGAGCGCGCGTATTCCAGGACGGCGTATACGGTCGCGGTGACCGGCACCGCCAGGAACGCGCCGACGATCCCGGCCAGGGTCGCCCCCGCCGTCAAGGCGAGCAGGATCGCCACCGCGTGCAATCGCAGCGTCTTGCCGAGGATGTACGGGGCGAGCAGGTCGCCTTCGACCTGCTGGATCACCACGATGACTCCGAGCACCAAGAGCGCGTCGACCACGCCGCCGCTGACCAGGGCCACGAGCGCGGCGATGATACCCGCGACGCTCGCGCCGATCAGCGGCAGGAAGCCGCCGACGAACGTCAGGAGCGACAGCGGCAGCACGAACGGAACGCCGATCACGGCCAGCGCGATGCCGATCAGCACGGCGTCGACCAGCCCGATGATCGCCGTCCCGCGCAGATATCCGCCCAAGACCGCCCAGGCGCGCTGACCCGCCTCGTCGACGTGCGGGCGCCAGCGCAGTGGCCACTGCCGCACCAGCCATCCCCAGATCGTGGGCCCGTCCTTGACAAAGAAGAACAGCAGGACGATCGCCAAGAGAATCCCTGCGACGACCTCCAGCACGAGGCTCGCGCCGCCGATGACCCTGCCACTCAACCCGCCCGCGTTGCCGAAGATCCACTCGCTCCCTTGATCGCGAATGCGCTCCAGGGGCTCAGGCTCCAAGCCGAGCGGTCCGGTGACCAGCCAGCGCTCAACCCGGTCGAGGCCTTGCCCGATGCTCAGGTTCAGGTTGTCCATCTCACGCATCGAGGCGACCGTCAGCGTGACGCCGATACCGCCCACGATCACTACGCCGCCCAGCATCGCGGTCCACGTGGCGATGAGGCTCGGAACACCTCGGCGGCGGAGCCAGGCCACGACGGGGACGAGCACCGTGGCCACGAACAGGGCGATCACTACGGGAAGGATCACCAGCCACAGGCGCGCCATGACGATCGCCACGAGCGCGAGCCCCACCGCCAGGACGATCAGTCGCCAGGTGTACCCGGCGACCACGTCGAGGGTCGGCGAGACATCGACCTCACGGTCGTCGCTCATCCCGTCCGCCCTCCTCCGACTGCCTACGGCGCACCGGCTCGCGGTGGGTCTCCTCGGACCCGGGCCCGGGTGATTCGGTCCCAGCCGGCTGACGATCCGAGGGCGCCGGGAACTGCCCCTCGTCGGGTCCGGGGTCGTCGGAACCGTGCGTCTCTACGAGCTCGTTCTCGCGACCGTAGAGCTGGTCGTCGTCGTTTTCAGGCGTGCGGCGTCGTGGGTCCATGAGGACACACGTGCCCGCATCGGGCGATTGCAAACCCTCGGCCGGTCGCTTGGTGTGGGATGTCACGTCGTCGGCACCGGATCGGGTGTCCGTTGCCGACGACGTGAATCGGCGACGTCGATCTAGTGGAGGATTCCACGCCGCCTGCGCCCTGTGAGCGCGCCGAAGATCAGCAGGAGCACCACCGCTCCGACGATCGCGGCGAGCCAGGTGCTGACGTCGAAGAACTCGTCCACGGGGTCACCAAGTCCCATCGCACGTGCAATGAACCCGGCGACGAGCGCGCCGGCGATTCCGATGAGCGTTGTCACGATGAAGCCACCCGGTTGCTTGCCCGGCAGCAGCATCTTGGCGATGATGCCCGCCAAGATTCCCAGAAGAATCCAGCCCAGGATGCCCATGTCGCGCATCTCCTTTCGTATGAGATTCGCCGCGCCCGAGCGCGACTCGTATGGCACCTCTGTTCCCGTGGGCGCACGTCCCGAAACCCGGCGCCATTGCGAGATCGACGTGCGAAGATCACGCCTTGGCGAGGACCCCACCGGTGTGGTCCGGCATCTCACTGACCACGGGTACACGCAGGTCGAGTGCGGCGAACGTCAACAGCTTGCGCAGGATGCCGTTCGGGTCGGCGACGATCGTCAAGTGACGTCGTTCGTTGCGAGCGCGGCTCGCCGCCTCAACGAGCACCCGCAACCCGAGCGAGTCGATCATGGTGACGTCGCGAAGATCCAGGATCAGATCGCTCGGATGGGACATCTCGAGGATCTCCAGGCCCATAGTCGCAGCGGGCGCCGCGGCGATGTCCAGCTCCCCGCTGATCCGGTAGACCGCCGCACCGTCACTCAAACGGCTGTGCTCGACCTCTGTCATGGTGGGGGCTCCTTCGCTCGTGAGACTGGCATGAAGGTGGTGCCCGAACGAACGCGTTTGTAAACCGCGTCGGACGTTATGGTGCGGGGGACGGGTGTTGGCCGCAAGCGTTTGCGATTGCGCCCGGGCGGGAATCACCCTTGCAGTCACGAGGAGAGGAACTGACAGATGAAGGGGAAACGGGAAATCGAGCGCGCGGCGAAGCAGGCTGCACAGGCGGCGGTCGCCAGCCGATATGTGGCGCCGGCAGTGCGCGACGCGCTGGCCGATCGCAAAGTCCGTGCTGCGGCTGGAGAGACCTACGAGGCCGGGCGGCGCATGTTCGAGGACGTCAAGGGATCCGATGCCAAGCGGATCGCGAGCCGGTTGGCGCGCGACGAGCGGTTGCAGTCCGAAATTGCCGCTCTCGTTCGCACCGCGACAAAGGCCATGGATACGGGCATCTCGCGTGGACGCCGCCGGGTGCGACGTCGCGTGCTGCGCTCGCTGGTGGTCGGCGGCGGAATCATCGGGGTAGCGGTCGTTGCGCTGCGTCGACACTTCGGGAAGCCCCCTAGTCCGGAGCAAACTTTCGACAACCACGTCGCGCCCGCAGCGGTACACGCAGAGCGGTAGTGGGTCCGGTGAGCCGTGCGCGACGGAGAGCGTCCGCCGCGCACGGTCTCGCGGTCGCGCGACGCCTTCGTCGGCATGTGGCGACCGGCCCGGCACACGACCGTGCGTGGCTGGGGGCTTTCGATGATGCGCCACGAGATGGGCCAAGTCGACGTGCGGCGCCATTCCGACGGGACCGAGGT
>JBKKDD010000010.1:0-4428 GCA_046708705.1 Miltoncostaeaceae bacterium
GCCGTGGTGAGGGCGGCGTATGGTCCGCTCATCAGCATTTGAGCCCCGCAGGGGCTCATAGGCCGACAAAGAGCCGTGGTGAGGGCGGCGTATGGTCCGCTCATCAGCATTTGAGCCCCGCAGGGGCTCATAGGCCGACAAAGAGCCGTGGTGAGGGCGGCGTATGGTCCGCTCATCCGAACTGCTCCAGGAACCTCAGGTCGCTGTCGAAGAGCAGCCGCAGGTCGCCCACGCCGTGGCGGAGCATCGCGACGCGCTCCAGGCCCATCCCCCACGCGAACCCAGTCCAGCGCTCGGAGTCGATCCCACAGTGGGCGAACACGTTGGGGTCGACCATGCCCGCACCCAGAAGCTCCAGCCAGGTCTGGCGGCCGTGACGGTCGGTCCACAGCACATCGACCTCGACCGAGGGCTCGGTGAACGGAAAGTAGTCGGGCCGAAGCCTGATCTCGAACGTCGGACCAAGCAGCTCGCGCACGAAGTGCTGGAGCATGCCCTTGAGATGGGCCATGGACAGGCCCTCGTCCACCGCGAACCCCTCGAGCTGGTGGAACATCGCTCCGTGCGTCGCGTCGATGTCCTCACGGCGGTAGGTCGTGCCGGGACAGACCACGTAAATGGGCGGCTCCTGGGTCTCCATCACGCGCACCTGCATCGGCGACGTGTGGGTACGTAGCACCACGTTGGGGTGGCCAGCGACGAAGAACGTGTCCGTCTCGGCTCGCGCGGGATGCCCCTCGGGGATGTTGAGCGCCGTGAAGTTGTGGAAGTCGTCCTCGATGTGCGGGCCCTCGGCGATCTGCCAGCCCATGCCGACGAAGATCTCCTCGATCTCGTGCCAGAGCTGCGTGACGATGTGGACCGCCCCGGCCGGATGCGGATCGCCGGGGAGCGAGATGTCCACGCGCTCGGCGGCGAGCCGCGCGCCCATGGCCTCGCGCTCCAAGTGATCCTGACGCTCGGCCAGCGCGGCCTCGACCGCCTGGCGCGCCTGGTTGGCGGCCTTGCCGACCGGTCCGCGCCGATCGGGCGGGAGCGAGCCGATCGAGGCCAGCGTCGCCGCCAGCTCGCTCTTGCGCCCGGTGTGGCGGACACGGGCCTCATCGAGCGCCGCGAGGTCGGCGGCCTCGGCGATCGCCGTAAGCGCATCAGACGTGACGGCGTCGATGTCGGTCGTGCGCTCGCTCACGGACGCGCAGCCGCCTGACCGGGCGCAGGCTGCATTTGGTGGGTGTCTGTGGCGTGACCGGCGTTCATCGGCTCGCCAGGGTATCAACCCGCTCGGAGCGTGGAAGCACGGCGCACGCGGGCCACGGCGGGAGTGATCGCGCCGCTTTGCCGGTCGCAGCTCAGGAGACGGCTCGCTGGCGACGGGCTTCGGCCAGCAGGATCGCGCCGGCCGCCGCGACGTTGAGCGATTCGGCCGCAGCCTCCTGCGGGATCGTCACGCGTACCACCTCGTGCGCGTCGGTGAACGGGCCCATCGAGACGTCCAGGCCCGCGCGCTCCGCGCCGAGCGCGACCAGGGACGGGGCGACCAGGTCGGCCTCCCACGGCGGCACCCCGCCGGACACGACCGCGGCGATCACCCGGACACCCGGGCGGGTGGCCAGGTCCTCGGCGGTGACCCCTTCCAGCAGCGGCACGCCGAACGTCGCGCCCATCGCGGCGCGGACCGCCTTGGGGTTGAAGGGGTCGGCCGAGCCCGGCCCGATCCCCACCCAGTCGCAACCCATCGCCGCTGCCGTGCGCACGAGCGTGCCGACGTTGCCGGGGTCCCCGACACCGGCGAGCCACAGGGCGAGGCTCGGTGGCATCGCCACGTCACGGAAGGCCGGCGCGTCGGGTTGGGCAAACACGCCGATCATGCGCGGCGCGAAGCCCATCGTGCTGACCTGTTTCATCAGGTCGGTCGGCACGGCGTAGCGCTCGTCCAGATGCGACGTCGCCGCCACACGCGGATCGTCCTCCTCGACCCGGTCCTCGTCGACCAGCAGCAGGATCGGCTCGACGCCGGCGGCGAGCGCCGCGTCGATCAGATCCTCGCCCTCCAGCACGACCATCCGCCGGTCCCGCCGGGTGCGCTTCGCGTCGAGCGAGCGGACCAGCAGCAGCGCCGGATTTCGAGGGGAGCTAAGCTGCCTGAGCGGTTTGACGCGCGTCACGTGCGCGTGCGCAGAGCTGGGCGAACGCCGCGGGCTCGTGCGTGGCGAGATCGGCCAGCATCTTGCGGTTGAGTTCGATCCCGGCCAACGACATGCCGTGCATGAAGTCCGAGTACGTCAGACCGTGCTCGCGCGCGGCGGCGTTGATCCGGGCGATCCACAGGCGCCGGAAGTCGCGCTTGCGCACCCGCCGGTCGCGGTAGGCGTAGCGCAGCGACCGCTGCACCTGCTCCTTCGCGCGACGATAGGAGCTCTTCTTGGTGCCGAAGTAGCCCTTCGCCTGCGCGAGAACCTTGCGCCGCTTCTTGCGGGCGCCGACGGAACGCTTGACCCTGCCCACTAACGCCTCCCCAGCAGTCTCAGCACGTGCTTGGTGTTGACCTCGGAAAGCTCGTCGGTTCCCGAGGCGTGGCGCTTGCGCTTGGGCGACATGTTCTCGAGGTTGTGACGCTTGCCCGAGTGCACGTAGCGCACCTTGCCGCTGGGCGTCACTTTGAACCGCTTCGACGCTGAGCGGTTTGTCTTCATCTTCGGCATGGTTATTCGCTCTTCGGTGGATCGGTCGCGACGGCGGGCTGTGATTCGACGGCCTCGGCCGACGGTTGGGGCGCCGGGGCGTTTGATGTCCCTTCGGCCTTCGTGACCGCCTGCTTGACTGGAGCAAGCATCATAATCATGTTTCGCCCGTCAAGGTTGGGTTTGCTTTCGACGATCGCGATTTCCTTGAGCTCGTCGGCCAGGCGATCCAGGATCCGCTCGCCCCGTTCGGCGTGCATGACCTCGCGTCCGCGGAACATGATCGTGACCTTGACCTTGTCGCGCTGCTTGAGGAACCGCTCGACGTGACCCTTCTTGGTCGCGTAATCGTGCGGGTCGATCTTGGGCCGGAACTTGATCTCCTTGATGGTGATCGTGCTCTGGTGCTTGCGCGCCTGCTTGGCCTTCTGCTCCTGGTCGTAGCGCCACTTGCCGTAATCCATGATCCGGCAGACCGGCGGCGCCGCGTCAGGGGCGATCTCGACCAGGTCGAGGTCCTGTTGCGTCGACATGTCGAGCGCGGTCCGCAGCGAAACGACACCGACGTTGGTGCCGTCGGCGCCGATCAGACGGACGCTGTCGCCACGAATCGCCTCGTTGATCCGGGTCGAGGGACCCGGCGGCGGCCGGGTGTCCGGGCCGCGCCTAGGAGGCACGAAGAACCTTGCGCGCGATCAGACCCGTACTCCGCGGTCGCGAGCGGAAACACGCGGTGGATGGTGGGGATGAGTACAGGTCACGTTCAGTCGGGCGAGGATAGCAGCCCTCAGCGAGGGCGGGTAGTGAACCTGGATCATCGACGGCGATCACGGCCTCCGGGCCGCGCCGCCGGGTATGGCGGGCGCGTGGTTCAGTGGGCGAACCGGGTCAGATCCACGCTCGGCTCGTGGCCGAGGGTCATCTCGGCGACGGCGGCTGCGAGTACCGGGGTGAACTTGAACCCGTGACCCGAGAACCCCGCGCAGACGAACCGGCCGTCGTCCAGACGGTCGATGACCGGGTCCTCGGTCGGGGTCATCGCGTAGAAGCACACGTCGGCGCGCGCAATCCGTGCGGCATCGCCCGTGACGCCGAACCGCCGCTCGGCGTAGGCGCGGATCGGCGCCAGGTCGTTCTCATCAGCACCGGGGCGACCAGGGTGACGTCGTGCCCCGCCCGCCGGAAGGCGCTCACCAGCGAGCGCACGTGCACCGAGGCGCCCTTGGTCGCGAACACCGGGATCCCGGGATCCGCGCAGAGGTAAAGGATCTTCATTGCTCTCCAGGAACCACGACCGCGTCGCGGGCCGCTTACGTCCTGCAACGAGAGGGGCCGGTGTCGCCCGTTCCCTAGGCTGGTCCGGTGCGACGGATGATCGGCTTCATGGTGAGCGGCCTGCTGGCGCTGAGCGCCGTGCCCTCGGGCGCGATGATGATCGTGTTCGGGCTCTTCCCGGGCCACGCCGTCGTCACTGCGGCGGAGCGTCAGGAGCGCATCATCCTGGTCGGAGGCGGCACCGTGTTCCTGATCTCGGGCATCCTGCTGGCGTTCGTCTCGATCCGCCTGCGCCCACGCCCGGGCGACTTCGACCCGCCCCCAGATTCAGACTAACGGTCAGCGAAGGGCCGGCTTTGCCGGCCCGCACCAGGATCCCAGGCGCGGAACGCCCGGGGAGGTGTCCGCGGGGAGGGCTCGCCCTCCCCGCGTGAGTGAGTGGACCCGGCCGGTACTGCCCCGGCGTCCGAAA
>JBKKDD010000011.1:0-8339 GCA_046708705.1 Miltoncostaeaceae bacterium
CGCGTGGACACCGCGCCCGCCAAGTCCACGGACGCCCACACCACACACCCCTAGTAGGCCCGCACCCGGGCGGTCGTGCCTACACCGTCACGGTCGTCGGTCCCGCGGCGGCGATCTCGGGGGTCACGTCGTCGGCGAACACGGCGAAGTGCGAGGCGAACTCGGCCGCCAGCTTGGCCGCGGTCGCGTCGTAGGCGTCCGGGTCGTCCCAGGTCGAGCGCGGGTCGAGCAGGCCGGCGTCGACGCCCGGCACCTCGAGCGGCACCGCGAAGCCGAACGTGGGATCGGTCCGCGTCGGCGCACTCTCCAGCTCTCCGCTGATCGCGGCGCGCACGAGGGCCCGGGTCGCGGCGATCGGCATGCGGTGGCCGGTCCCGTAGGCGCCGCCGGTCCAGCCGGTGTTGACCAGCCAGGTCGACACGTCGTGGTCGGTGATCAGCTCGCCGAGCATGTGGGCGTAGACGATCGGCCGCTGCGGCAGGAATGGGGCACCGAAGCACGCGCTGAACGTGGTTTGCGGCTCGGTGACGCCGACCTCGGTGCCGGCGACCTTGGCCGTGTACCCGGCCAGGAAGTGGTACATCGCCTGCGCGTGGGTCAGGCGGGCGATGGGGGGCAGCACGCCGAACGCGTCGGCGGTCAGCATCACGATGGCGCTTGGGTGTCCGGCGCGTTTGGGCCGGTGGGCGTTGGGCACGGACTCCAGCGGGTAGGCGCCGCGCGTGTTCTCGGTGTTCGACGCGTCGTCCAGGTCCAGGCGGCGGGTGACCGGGTCCATCACCACGTTCTCGAGCACGGTGCCGAACATGTGGGTGGTCGCGTGGATCTCGGGCTCGGCGGTCGCCGACAGGCCGATGACCTTGGCGTAGCAGCCGCCCTCGATGTTGAACACGCCGTCCTCGGCCCACCCGTGCTCGTCGTCGCCGATGAGCGGGCGGGTGGCGTCGGTGGAGAGCGTGGTCTTGCCGGTGCCCGACAGGCCGAAGAACACCGCGACGCGGCCCTCTTCGCTGACGTTGGCCGAGCAGTGCATCGACAAAATGCCGTGGTTGGGCAGCCGGTCGTTCATCAGGGTGAAGATGGACTTCTTGATCTCGCCGGCGTACTGGGTGCCGCCGATCACGACCTCCTGGTCGCTGGGGTGCAGGATCACGAAGTTGGCGGCGCGGGTGCCGTCCGTCTCGGGATTGGCCTTGAAGCCGGGGGCGTGCAGAACCACGGCCTCGGGTGTGTGGGTGGCGAACTCCTCGTCCTCGGGCACGATGAACATCGTGCGCGCGAACAGGGCGTGCCAGGCGCTGTCGGTGATGACGCGTAGCGCGAGGCGATGGGTGGGGTGGGCGCCGGCGAACGCGTCGACCACGAACAGGTCGCGCGGCCCCAGGTACGCGGTCACCTGGTCGCGCAGGGAGCGGTAGGCGTCGGGCGCGAACTCCTGGTTGACTTTGCCCCACCAGATGCGGTCCTCGCTGCCCGGCTCGCGGACCACGAACTTGTCCTTGGGCGCGCGGCCGGTATGCGCGCCGGTCGAGACGACGAGCGGGCCGCCGTCCGCGAGGACGCCCTCGCCGCGATGGAGCGCGTGCTCGTACAGCTCGGGCGTGGTCGCGTTCCACACCACGCTGCCGGTTGCGCTGATTCCGTGGGCGTCAAGTCCGACCGATCCGCGGCGTCCCGTCTGGTCACTCATACAGTGGTTCCCCTGTCCCCGTTGGCGTACAGACCGACAAAACTACCTCGCGTGATGGATAACGTCCGCAAATGCGCCGTGATCAGCTCGCCGTCCTGGGCATTCAACTGCCCGTACTACCGACGATTGTCCTTGGTGGGCTGCCTGGCGCGCCGAATTGGGCCGCGCGGCTCGAGCGGATCGGTCTCGACGTCGTCGCGAGCGGCGCCGCGGCGGACACCTCCCAAACGCTCGCTGCGGCCATCGCGACCGTGCCACACCGGCCGGTCAAGTCGACGGCGCAGCTCCCCGGCGCGGGGATCGTCGAGGGCGCCGCCGCCGCCGGCTCGCATCGCCTGCACGAAGACGAGGTCATCGTCGTTCCGCACGAGCTCCTGGATGACGCCAATGCCGTCGCGCGCTTCGTGCTGGACGCCGTCGGCGCGGACCCGTCGAGCTGGTGGGTCGCCGCGCGCAACCTCGCGGACGTCGACGAGTCTGTGGCCGAGCACCGACTGACCGCGCTCGTCGAAGGCGTCAAGCACGTGCGCCTGTACCTCGCGAAGCAGCAATTCGACCCGCGATGAGACGTCAGGCAGCTTTGCCGAACGTTCACGTTGCCCAGGGGCCGGCCGATCGGGCTCAGGCGGGGACCAGGCCTCCCGGCTCGTAGGCCAGGTTCGGGCCGCGCCAGCGTTCGGCCTCGGCGACCGGGATGCCCCTGCGGGCGGCGTAGTCGGCCACCTGGTCCGCGTTGATCGGACCGACCGCGAAGTAGCGGCTGGCGGGGTGGGCCAGGTAGATGCCGCTGACAGACGCCGCGGGCAGCATCGCGAAGCTCTCGGTCAGCGTGATGCCCTGGGCCTCGGCGCCGAGCAGGTCGAAGAGCCGCCGCTTCTCGGTGTGATCCGGGCACGCCGGGTAGCCGAACGCGGGGCGGATGCCGCGGTAGCGCTCGGCGACCAGGTCGTCGGCCGCGAGGGTCTCGTCGGCGCCGTACCCCCATTCGCGCCGGATCCGGGCGTGCAGCATCTCCGCGAACGCCTCGGCCAGGCGATCGGCGAGCGCGCGGACCATGATCGCGTTGTAGTCGTCGTTGTCGCGCTCGAAGTGGTCGATCAGCTCCTGCGCGCCGAGTCCGGCGGTCACCGCGAACGCGCCGACGTGATCCTGCAGGCCGGTCGCGTGCGGGGCGACGAAGTCGGCCAGGCAGTAGCTCGGCTTCTCGTCGGCCTTGACGCGCTGTTGGCGCAGCATCGGAAAGCGCGTCAACTCCGTCGCGCGCGCCTCGTCGGTGAACACGACGATGTCGTCACCGTCGGCGTTCGCCGGCCAGAGTCCGTACACCCCGCGCGCCCGAAGCAGCCGCTCGCGCGTGATGCGCTCCAGCAGCTCGGTGGCGCTCGCGTAGAGCTCACGCGCCGCCTCCCCGTACTTGGGGTGGTCCAGTACGCCGGGAAACCGGCCGCGCAGCTCCCAGGCGTGGAAGAAGAACGTCCAGTCGATGAACGGGACGATCTCGTCGAGGGGCACGTCCTCGAGCACCCGGGCACCGGTGAACGTGGGGGAGGGAACGTCCTCCTCGCTCCACGCGATCGGGGTCCGCTTGGCGCGGGCGTCGTCCAGGTGCAACATCGCCCGTGCCGACTTGCCGGCGTAGACCGCACGGAGCTCGTCCTGCTCCACGCTCAGCTCGTCCATGAAGTCGAGTCGGGCGGTCGGGTCGATGACGCGGGACACCACGTCGACCGCGCGCGAGGCGTCCAGCACATGGGTCACGAGCCCCGAGTACTCGGGCGCGATCCGGACGGCCGTGTGCTGCTTGCTCGTGGTCGCTCCGCCGATCAGCAGCGGAAGCTGGAAGTTGCGCCGCTCCATCTCCCGCGCGACGTGCACCATCTCGTCCAGCGACGGCGTGATCAGGCCCGACAGGCCGACGATGTCGGCGTCTTCGGCGATCGCGGCCTCCAGGATGCGATCGGCGGGAACCATGACTCCCAGATCCACGACCTCGTAGCCGTTGCATGCCAGCACCACGCCGACGATGTTCTTACCGATGTCGTGGACGTCGCCCTTGACCGTGGCGAGCACCAGCTTTCCCTGCGCCCTGGCGCCGGTGCGCTCACGCTCCTCGGCCATGTACGGCTCCAGCAGGGCGACGGCGCGTTTCATCACACGGGCGCTCTTGACCACCTGCGGCAGAAACATCTGCCCCTCGCCGAAGCGCTCGCCCACGATGCGCATGCCGTCCATCAGCGGACCCTCGATCACCGCGAGCGGTGCCGGATAGTTCAGTCGCGCCTCCTCCGTGTCGGCCTCGATGTGATCGACGATCCCGTGGACCAGCGCGTGGGACAGCCGCTGCTGGACCGTGCCATCGCGCCACGCGGCGTTGACGACTTCACGCGCGGAGCCGTCGTTCTTGACCGTCTCCGCAAACGCGATCAGGCGCTCGGTGGCGTCCTCACGACGGTTGTGGATGACGTCCTCGACCAGCTTCAAGAGCTCGGCCGGAATGTTTTGGTAGACGCCGAGTTGGCCGGCGTTGACGATGCCCATGTCCAGGCCCGCGTCGATCGCGTGGTACAGGAACGCCGTGTGCATGGCCTCGCGCACTGTGTCGTTGCCCCGAAAGGCGAAGGACAGGTTGCTGATGCCGCCGCTGGTGCGCACGCCGGGGCAGCGCTCTTTGATCAGGCGCACCGACTCGATGAAGCTGCGCGCGTAGTCGGCGTGCTCCTCCAGCCCGGTCGCGACGGCGAGCACGTTGGGGTCGATGATGATGTCCTCGGAGGGCATGCCCGCCTGGTCGACGAGCAGCCGATACGCGCGCTCGGCGATCGCGACACGGCGCTCCGTGCTGTCGGCTTGGCCCGTCTCGTCGAAGCACATGACCACGCATCCCGCGCCGTAACGGCGCACCAGACGGGCCTTGTCCAGGAAGTCCTGCTCGCCCTCCTTGAGGCTGATGGAGTTGACGATCCCTTTGCCCTGCACGCACTTGAGCCCCGCCTCGATGACCGACCACTTGCTCGAGTCGATCATGATCGGCACCTGGGCGATCTCGGGCTCCGTGGCGATCATGTTCAGGAACGTCGTCATCGCCTGCTCGGAGTCGAGCATGCCCTCGTCCATGTTGACGTCGATGATGTTGGCGCCGTTTCGCACTTGGTCGGCCGCGACCTCGAGCGCAGTCGTGTAGTCGCCCTCCAGGATCAACTTGGCGAACCGCCGCGAGCCGGTCACGTTGGTCCGCTCGCCGATCATCGTGAAGCTGGAGCCGGGGAAGATCGCGAACGGCTCGAGTCCGGCGAACCGGGTCAGGTGGTCGGGCTCCGGTGCCCGGCGGGGCGGGACGCTCTCGACGGCATGGGCGATCGCGTGGATGTGCTCCGGGGTGGTGCCGCAGCAGCCGCCGACGATGTTGAGCATGCCCGAGCGCCCGAACTCGCCGAGCTCCTTGGACGTCTCCGCGGGCTTCTCGTCGTAGCCCCCGAACGCGTTCGGCAGACCCGCGTTGGGATGGCAGCTGATGAGCACCGGCGCGACATCGGCGAGCGCTTCCAGGAACGGTCGCATCTCGCCGGCGCCGAGCGCGCAGTTGATGCCCACCGAGAACGGCTCGGCGTGCGCGACCGACGCCCAGAACGCCTCCACCGTCTGCCCCGACAACGTCCGCCCGCTGCGGTCGGTGATCGTCACCGAGATCATGAGCGGCAGATCGACATCCATCTCGGCGAACGTCTCGCGCACCGCCACGATGCCGGCCTTCGCGTTGAGTGTGTCGAAAATAGTCTCGAGGAGAATGATGTCCACGCCACCCTCGATCAGCGCACGCACCTGCTCGATGTACGCGTCGCGCACCTGGTCGAACGTGACCGACCGCTTGGCCGCGTCGTCGACGTCCGGCGAGATCGAGAGCGTGCGGTTGAGCGGTCCGACCGAGCCCGCGACGAACCGGGGGCGACCAGGCTCCCGCTCGGTCCAGCGGTCGGCGACCTGACGCGCGATCCGGGCCGCGGCGACGTTGATGTCGCGGACGAGCCCCTGCGTGTCGTAGTCGGCCTGCGCGATGGAGGTGGCGGTGAACGTATCCGTGCAGATGACGTCGGCGCCGGCGGCCAGGAACGCGTCATGGACCTCCGCGATGACGTCGGGTCTCGTCAGCGCCAGCAGGTCCATGTTGCCCTGAAGCGGCGAGGGGTGATCGCGCAGAAGCTCGCCGCGGAAGTCGTCCTCACCGAGTTGGTAGCCCTGGATCAACGTGCCCATCGCCCCGTCCAGGATCAGGATCCTGTCGGCGGCAATGGCCTCGAGTGCCGTACGTGCGCTCATCCGTGCAAGGGTACCGGATCCCTCAAAACGCGCCCGTGCGGAGCTCCGGCCCCCCTCACCCGAAGATCTGCGCCGCGATCTCGGGTAACCGGCGGTGCAGTTCCCCCCGCGCCACGACCTTGGCGGCACCCGCGGCGCGCGCGTCCTTGATCAGCTCGACGCGGGTGTGGGCGCAGAACCCCACGACGGGCAGGCTGGCCGTGGCCGGGTCGGCGGCGAGATCCGTGACGAGCGCGACGCCGTCGACCCCGACGCCGTCCAGCTCGACGATCAGCCCCGATGCGCCGTCGGCGAGCGCGGCGGCCAGACGCGCGGGCGTCGCCGCGCCGCGGACGGACACCCCGGCGATCTTCAGCCCCTCGACGATCTGCTGGCGCATCAGCAGGTCCGGGGCGAACACCACCACCGGTTTGGCCTGGTCGCTCACCCGCCTATCGTACGCCCATGCGCAATCGCGTCGCCGACCTGGCGCTGGTCCCCGTGACGGAGCCTGAGCACGTCGCGGAGTGGACTCGGGTGCACAACCTGGCGGCCCCGTGCGATCCGATCGGACCCGACTGGCTCGCGCACACCTGGGCCCTGGCGCCGCAGTGGGATGCGGTGCTCGCGATGCGCGAAGGTCGGGTGGTCGGCGTCGGGTGCGCCGAGGTCCAGCACTGGTCGCCGACCTCCCTGCACACCGATGCCTGGATCGTGGTGCCCGGGGCCGAGCGCCGCCGGGGGATCGGCTCGGCGCTTCACCGGCACGTGTCGGCCTGGTCGCGTGAGGTGGGGCGCGTCGGCCTGGACGTCTGGGTCCGCGACGACGACCCGGACGGCCCCGGGTTCTGGGCGCGGCGCGGTTTCGTCGAGGTCGGCCGTGAGGAGCGCTGCAGGCTCGAGCTGGACGCCACCGCGGCCGCGCCGCCGGTGCAGGTGCCCGACGGCATCCGCCTGGTCACCTTCGCCGGGCGGCCGGAGCTCGAGCGCGGGATGTACGAGGTCAGCAAGGAGGCGGTTGCCGACGTTCCCGGCGCCGACCCGTATGACGTCGGCGACTTCACGCACTTCCTGGACGGAGAACTGCGCATCCCCGGGATGATCGAGGAGTGCGCGGTGGTGGCGATGGCAGGGGATCTGGTGGTCGGGTACGCGATCCTGGTGCGCTACGAGGCGCGGCCAACGGTCGCGTGCCACGAGATGACGGCGGTCGCCCGGGCGTGGCGGGGCCGCGGCATCGCCCGCGCGATGAAGCACGCGCAGATCACGCTGGCCCGTTCCGTCGGGCTGGAGGCGCTGGAGGCCGACAACGAGCGGCGCAACGGCCCGATGCGTGCGATCAACGCGCGGTTGGGCTACACGCCCCTTCCCGCGAGCATCCAGTTGCGCGGCCCGTTCGCGCAGGTCGCGGACAGGTGACCCTCGATCACGATCTCGCGTCGTCCGAGGCGACCTGGGAGGTTGTGGAAGGATGCGGCGATGGTCGGCCTCGTCATCGTCTCCCACAGCGCGCACATCGCGGAGGGCGTCGTCGAGCTCGCGCGTCAGATGGCGGGCCCTGACGTCGTCATCGAGGCCGCGGGCGGCGTCGACGATCCCCACGAGCCGATCGGCACCGACGCCATGCGCGTGATGGCGGCAATCGAGCGGGCGGCGGGCGAGGACGGCGTGCTCGTCCTGATGGATCTGGGAAGCGCGGTGCTGTCCGCGGAGCTTGCGCTGTCGATGCTCGATCCGGCGATCGCCGACCGCGTGGAGTTGTGCGGGGCGCCGCTCGTCGAGGGCGCGGTCGCCGCCGCCGTCGCCGCCCGCGTGGGCGGGTCGCTCGCCGAGGTCGCCGCCGAGGCCCGCAATGGGCTGGCGCCCAAGGCCGCGCAACTTGGTGGCGGACCGCCGGGTGACGCGTCGCCTCAGGTCCCTGACGCAGGGGCCGACTGGGACGCGACGACGATCACGGTGACCAATCCCCTGGGCCTGCACGCCAGGCCGGCCGCCCGGTTCGTTCAGACCGCCGCCGCCTTTGATGCGGAGGTCGTCGCCGACAACCTCTCGACGGGTGCGGGGCCCGCCCGGGCCAGGAGTCTGACCGACGTGGCGACGCTCGGCGCCGCCCAGGGCCACCAGGTGCGCCTGCGCGCGCGCGGGGCGCAGGCCGCCCAGGCCCTGGACGCCCTGTCCCAACTGGCCGCGCGCGGTTTCGACGACCGGCAGGCGCCGCCGCGCGCGCCCGCCGCCACGACGTCGCCGCTCGTGCATCAGGCGCTGCTCGCCGACGCATCGGCCATCGTCGGGCTTGCGGCGTCCCCGGGCGTCGCGGTGGGCAGGGCCCGGCGGCTGCGGCGCGGACCCCCGCGTC
>JBKKDD010000012.1:0-13674 GCA_046708705.1 Miltoncostaeaceae bacterium
CGCTCGCGGAGTACCGCAAGCACATCGAGAAGGACGCGGCGCTGGAACGGCGCTTCCAGCCCGTGTACGCCGCCGAACCCTCGGTCGAGGACACGATCGCGATCCTGCGTGGGCTCAAGGAGCGCTACGAGGTGCACCACGGCGTGCGCATCCAGGATGCGGCGCTGGTGGCGGCGGCGCGCCTGTCGCAGCGCTACATCACGGGTCGCTTCCTGCCCGACAAGGCCATCGACCTGGTGGACGAGGCCGCCAGCCGCCTGCGGATCGAGATCGATTCGGTGCCGCAGGAGCTCGACCAGGTGGAGCGGCGGATCATCCAGCTCGAGATCGAGGAGCAGGCGCTCAAGCCCGAGACCGACCCCACGTCGGTGTCGCGGCGCGACGCCGTGCAGTCCGAGCTGGCCGAGCTGCGCGAGGACGCGGCCGGCATGCGCGCCCGGTGGGACCGCGAGAAGGAGGTCATCGGGCGCATCCAACAGGCAAAGAGCGACATCGAGCAGGCGCGCATCGAGCTGGAGCGCGCCGAGCGCCAGGCCGACCTGGAGGGCGCCGCGCGGCTCAAGTTCGGGACGATCCCGGACCTGGAACAGACGCTCGTCGCGGCCCAGGAGGACCTCGTCCAGAAGCAGTCCGACGGGCAGATGCTGAACGAGGAGGTCGGCGAGCAGGACGTGGCCGAGGTGGTCGCCGGCTGGACCGGCGTCCCCGTCACCCGGCTGCTCGAAGGCGAGGTCCAGAAGCTCGTGCACATGGAGGAGCGCCTGCACGAGCGGGTGGTGGGGCAGGACGAGGCGGTCGAGGCCGTCGCCAACGCGCTGCGCCGGGCACGCGCCGGGCTGTCGGATCCCAACCGGCCGATCGGGTCGTTCATCTTCCTGGGGCCCACCGGCGTCGGCAAGACGGAGCTGGCGCGGGCGCTCGCGGAGTTCATGTTCGACGACGAGAAGGCCATGGTCCGCGTCGACATGAGCGAGTACATGGAAAAGCACGCGGTCGCGCGGCTGATTGGTGCGCCCCCCGGCTACGTCGGGTTCGAGGAGGGCGGGCAGTTGACCGAGGCGGTGCGCCGCCGGCCGTACGCGGTGCTCCTGCTCGACGAGATCGAGAAGGCGCACCCGGACGTGTTCAACGTGCTGCTGCAACTGCTGGACGACGGGCGTCTGACCGACGGCCAGGGGCGTGTCGTGGACTTCACGAACACCGTGGTGATCATGACCTCCAACGCCGGCAGCCAGTTCCTGACCGAGGGCATCGCACCGGACATCGCCGAAGAGCGGGTGATGGGGGCGTTGCGCGAGCGGTTCCGCCCTGAGTTCCTCAACCGCATCGACGAGATCGTGGTGTTCCACCGCCTGGGCCGCGACGAGATCGGTCGGATCGTGGACTTCCAGCTCGCCCACCTGGGCGCGCGCCTGGCCGAGCGCGACATCACCGTAACGCTGACCGACGCCGCCAAGCGCGAGCTCGCCGACGAGGGTTACGATCCTGCCTACGGCGCGCGGCCGTTGAAGCGCGTCATCCAGAAGCGCATCCAGGACCAACTCGCGATGCGCCTGCTGCAAGGCGAGTTCACCGACGGCGACACCGTGCACGTGGACGCGGACGCGGACGGGAGACTCGAGTTCCGCGCGGCGTCATCCATCCCCGTGGGGTGAGCGAGACGCCGTCTGGGCAACGGGTGTGCGTCAACAAACTTGTAACAAAAATGACGTTTCTCGAGGATTCGCTCAACCCGCCGATTGATCCAGGAATGGACGAGCTGGTCCGGGCCACCGTTTGATCGGCTTCGAGCGGGTCGACTGGCGAGCGACCGTTGGCAACCACGTCTCAATCGCGCCCGGGATCGAGGTGTTGCCCCTCGCGGACATCGACGCCTTCGTGATGTGACGTCAGTTGTCGAGCCGGCGCCCCGGCTGGGTTCGCGGCAGGACTCGGCGTAAAGGGCACGCTGCACCATCCGTTGCATCGCGACCGGCGCTCCGCCGCGCGTTGCAGGTCGGGTGGATGCACGACATCGGTATGTAAAGGGTATGCGCCCTTAAGCCGATGGCAGTGGTCAACAACCTGTCAATCACCGCGGCGGCGTCCTGCAGCCGTGGTCCTGTTCGACAACGGAGTGGTAATGATGCGTGCCTCCCTCAGGCGAGCCCGACTCGTCGCAGTCATAGCGGTCGCAACCGCCCTGCCCCTGACCAGCCTGCCTGCGGCATCGGCCGTCGCGCCCGCGACGCCCCCGGACTGCGCCGGCTCGCTCGGCACGTTCTCGCAGACCACTCCGGCCCCCTGGCCCGGCGGGGCCCCGAGGACCGTGACGTCGACGATCGTCGTCAGCGGGGTGACCGGCAAGCTGTTCGACGTCGACGTCACCACGGATGTGCGCCACAACACGCCCTCAGTTCTGGACGCCACGTTGACGTCGCCCGCGGGCACGACCGTGACCCTGACGAGCAACAACGGCGGCACTGAGAACAACGTATTCCGCGGCACGGTGTGGGACGACGGCGCCGGCAAAACCGCCGTCGACTACGTGTACGCCCAGGGGACGATTGCGACCCCTCTGGCACCGGAGGAGCCGTTGGGCGCGTTCATCGGGGAAGACCCCAACGGAATCTGGACGATGACCGTCGCGGACCAGACCGGCGCCTCGGGCGGTGGGCTCGAGAGCTGGAGCATGGCGCTCGCGAGCACTGGGACACTCGGGTTGACGCCGGCGGGCGCGGGAAGCCCGTCCGGGATCCCGGCCGCGGTCACCAACGGGTCGTCCGTGACCTCGACCATCGTGGTGACCGGCGCCGGCACGATCGGAGACGTCGACCTCAGCACGAGCATCGCGCACACGAACGCCGCGGACCTGGACGTGACGCTGACGTCGCCGACGGGCACCGTCGTGACGCTCACCACCGACAACGGGGGAGTGAACGACGACGTGTTCGCGGGCACCGTCTGGAATGACGGCGCGAACCCGGGAGGCGTGGCCCCCTACGTGACCAACAACGGGGTCGTGACCGATCATCTTTATGCAAACCTGACCCTCGCATCGCCGCTGACGCCGGAGGAGCCCCTCGCCGCCCTCATCGGCGAGTCCGCCGCCGGCACCTGGACGTTGACTTTCACAGACGACACGGCTCTCAACAACGGCACGCTCACCGGCTGGTCGCTCGACATCACGACCGCGGCCTGTCGCACGGACCTCGCGACCTCGATCACCGACACTCCCGACCCGGCGTTCGTCAACGGCTCGCTGACCTACGACGTGACCGTCGCCAACACCGGCGGATCCGAAGCGGTGGACACTGCCGTCGCCGTCGACCTGCCGAGCGACGTCGCGTTCGTGAGCGCGACGCCGTCCACCGGCGGGGCCTGCGGCGGCGTGAGCGCCGGCGCGACCGGGACGCTCACCTGCTCCTGGACGGCTCCGACGCTCGTCGGAGCGTCACGGACCGTCGCCGTCGTCGTGACACCGACGGCGACGGGCACGCCGAGCGTCACGGCTACTGCGTCCTCGACGACCCCCGACACGGATGCGTCGGACGACGCGGACACGGCTACCACGACGGTGGAGTCGGTCGATCTGGTGACCTCCGTCGCGGACGCGCCGGACCCGGCGCTCGTCAACGGCTCGTTGGCGTACAGCCTCACGATCGACAACGCGGGTACGGCTGCAGCGACGGGTGTCGCGGTCTCGGTGCCCCTCCCGGCAACGGTGGACTACGTCAGCGCGTCGGGATCGAACGGCGTCGATTGTTCCGGCGTCGCGGTCGGCGCGACCGGCACGCTCGACTGCACCTGGCCGGCCTCCGTCGCGAGCGGTGGCACCGAGACGCTCGACATCGTCGTGACCCCGACGGCCACCGGGCCGCTGAGCGCGACGGCGACCGCGTCGTCCTCGCTCCCCGAGGCCGTCCCCGCCGACAATGCGGCGACCGCCGGAACGACGGTGCAGTCGGTCGACCTGGTGGCGACGATCGCCGGCTCCCCGGACCCCGCCTTCGTCTCCGGGTCGCTGACCTACGACGTCACGATCGACAACACGGGCACGGCGGCCGCGACGGGCGTGGCGGTCTCGGTTCCGCTGCCCGGCACCGTCGGGTTCGTCAGCGCGACGCCGTCGGATGACGGTGCGTGCTCCGTCCCCGCGGTCGGCGCGTTCGGGACCGTGGACTGCTCGTGGCCTACCGAAGTCGCGGCTGCCGCGACGCGGACGGTGCAAATCGTGGTGACCCCGACGGTCGCCGGCGCGCTGAGCGCCACGGCGACGGCGACGACCACCGCCACGGAGGCCGCAGCGACGGACAACGTGGCGACGGCCGGGACGACGGTGGTCTCGGTCGATCTGGTGACGGTGATCACCGACACGCCCGACCCGTTGGTGGTCGGCGGCTCGCTGACCTACGGCGTCAGCATCGCGAGCACCGGGACCGCCGGCGCTGCGGGCGTCTCGGTGTCGGTGCCGCTGCCCGCCGGGGTGGCATTCGTCAGCGCGACACCCTCGGTGGACGGATCGTGCACGGTGCCGGCGGTCGGTGCATCCGGCACGGTGGCGTGCTCGTGGTCCACCGCCACCGTGCCCGCGTCGTCGCGGACGGTGCAGATCGTCGTGACCGCTCCGGCGGTCGGGACGCTCTCGGCCACGGCGACGGCGGCGACGACGTCGACCGAGGCGGACCTGACCGACAACGTGGCGAGCGCCTCGACGACGGTCAACGCGGCTGCGGCTCCCCCCTCGGATGGAAGCACTCCTCCTGCCGGTGGCGGCACGACGCCGACGACCGAGGACGGTCGCATCTGCACCGTGGTCGGTACGGCCGGCCCTGACGTCCTGGTCGGCACCCCCGGCGTGGACTCGATCTGCGGCCTCGGCGGGAATGACGTCCTGACGGGTGGCGCCGGCGACTTCGTCGACGGCGGCGCCGACAATGACCAGATCACGCTGACGGCGGCAGCGGTGGGCTGGGGCGGGCTGGGTGACGACCGGCTGACGGGAAGCTCCGGCAACGACAAGCTGACCGGTGGCGCAGGCACGGACGTCCTGACCGGGTTGGGCGGTGCCGACCGGCTGGCCGGCGGCTTGGGCAACGACCGGGCGACGGGTGGTACCGGCAACGACATCTTGACCGGCGGGGCTGGTGACGACCGGATGAACGGCGGCGCCGGCAACGACCGGGTGACTGCGGGTGCCGGTGCCGACATCTTGACCGGTGGGGCCGGCGCGGACATCGTCGTCGGCGGCTCCGGCAACGACCGAATGGATGGTGGGGCCGGTGCGGATCGCCTGGCCGGTGAGGCCGGTGCGGACACGCTACTCGGCGGCGCCGGGAACGACCGTCTGGCGGGTGGGGAGGGTGCCGACCGTCTGACCGGCGGCCTGGGACTCGACTCGGTCAACGGCGGCGCGGGGATCGACACCTCGTTCGGCGTCGGCGACATCATCACGTTCGTCGAGATTCGCAGGTAGCTCCTGTTGGAAGGGGTGGGGCGGCCACGGCGCCGTCCTCCCCTCCCACCTTTACCTCTCCGGGCGTCGTACGGGCCACAGTCAGGGCGGCCGCGTCGAGCGCGTCTGAGGGCAACCTCACAAAGCCATTACAAGAAACCTTCAAATCCATCACAAGAATCGGCGGGCGTCGTCCGATACAAGAGGCATGCGGATCGAATCGACGAGAGGGACGTGATGGTGCAGGGACGCACGCTCGGGACCCGGGGGACACGCCTCGGCAGGACCCTGACGATGGCGGGGCTCGGAATCGGCCTGGTGCTCACGGCGGGCGCCGCGGCGGCGCCCGTGACCTCGGATGCCGGCATCACGCAGACCGCGACGCCTGATCCGGCCAACGTCGGGCGTGAGCTCACGTATGTCCTGACCGCGACCAACGTCGGTCCGGGCATCCCCAAGAGCATGGTCGTCACCGACGTGCTGCCGGCTGCGGTGACGTTCACCCGTATCACGGCATCGACGGGCGGCGCCTGCTCGACGCCCGCGGTTGGCACCACCGGCACCGTCAAGTGCACGTGGCAGACCCCCGCGGTGGGCGTTGCGCAGACGATGCGGGTGGTCGTCACGCCGACGGCGGTCGGCACGCTCAGCAACACCGCGTCGGTCAACCTGCCCGGCGCGAAGGATGCGGTCACCACGAACGATGCCGCGTCAACGAGCATCCGTGCGATCCCGTACGCGCTGGCCGCCAACGGGGCGCGTTGCACGTGGGTCGGCACCGCTGCCGCAGACACCATCACCGGCACGCCCGGCAAGGACGTCATCTGCGGCCTCGGCGGCAACGACATCCTGTACGGCCTCGGTGGCGACGACGTGCTGGACGGTGGCCCGGGCAACGACACGCTCGCCGCCGGCGCGGGCGCCGACAGGCTCTACGGCCGTGCGGGCGCAGATCGCCTGCTCGCCGGCGCCGGCAACGACCTGCTGGTCGGCGGCCTCGGCAAGGATCTGGTTTCGGGAGGGCTCGGCACCGACAGCGCCCGCATCGCCACCGGCGACACGGTCCGCAGCATCGAGCGCCGGCTGAAGTAACCCCGGCGCGGCGATCCGGTCAGTTCGGTCGACCGCTCGCCGGCCGCCCCTCTGGCCTCGTCACGTGCCACTCGGCTCGAACCGGCCACGAAAAAACTGTGTTTGACATGACACAAGTGGCACGGCAATCCGCCAATTGAGATTTTTCCATGCGCTGAGCGGGCAAACTTGCGACGCGCGAGGTGGCGCGGCGGCTCGAGGGTCGGCTCAGCGTCGGGAGGCTTGCGCAAGTCCCGCGGGGATCCCCGCCACGGCGGCGGCCAGGCTGATGAACAGGCCGAAGTCCCGAGTCAGGAAGTCGGCGGGGTCGGGCGGCCGCAGCAGCCGATAGCCGACGAGCGCCGTGGCGGCGACCGCGCAGCCGGTCACGAGCCAGCCGAGGGCCTCGGCGGTCCGTGGGTCGACGCGATACCGGTCCAGGTCGTCCGCCAGCAGCAGTGCCGACGCCAGCGTCCACACGACCGCCAGGGCGAGGGCGCCTTTTGCCGCCGCGGTCGCGCTCCACCCGCTGGCGCTTCCGGCGGAGGCGGGCTCGCCGAGGTTGGCGGCGTACCACGGCAGGAACACCGCCACGACCAGCACGAGGCCCGAGACGACGCCCGCGATCGCGGGGCCCGCCGAGGTTGCGAGGGGGTGGGGGCGACGACGCATCGCGCCTATCGTACCGGGGCGCCGTGGTAGTCTCGCGCCGGTCATCCCCGTGTCGCTCAAGGAGCACGATGCCGACCTACATCCTCCTCAGCACGCTCAGCCCACATGGTGCCGGGACGCTCAAGGCGAACCCCGGTCGTCTCAAGGAGGTCAACTCCGAGATCGAGGCGATGGGGGCGAAGGTCGTCTCGCAGTGGGCCGTGCTCGGACCGTACGATTTCGTCAACATCGTCGAGGCTCCAGATGAGCGGGTCATCGCGCGCGTATCCGTCGAACTCGCCGCCCGCGGCACCGCCCATTTCCAGACCTTGACGGCGATCCCGGTCGACGAGTTCCTGGCCCTGCTCAAGTAAGGGCTTGGGGGATAGACTCGGCCAACTGTCCGGACGAGGAGGGTCCCATGGGAATTCTTGACAAAGCAGTCGACGCCGCCAAGCGGGTCGCCGAAACGGCGCAGGAGGGTCTCGCGGAGGCCAAGGACAAGGGCCAGGGCCTCGTGCTCAAGCGCAAGATCAACGGGTACGCCGAGGAGATCGGCCACCTCGTGGTCCGCCAGAAGTCCGGCGAGACCGGACACGACATCGAGATAGACCGCCTCGTGTCCGAGATCCGCGCGGCCGAGGCGGAGATCAAGGCGCTCGAAGAGGCCTGAACCGGTTGAGGTGATGGCCCGCCGTGGCTCGACGGGCCGGTCGCGTCGGCCCGTCAGCCCGCGGGAGCGGCGGGCTTCTTCGGGAGCGCGGTCACCCGGACCCGGGCGGCCAGGGTCGGACGCCCGAGCGGCGTGCTCGCGCTGACCACGAACGTGTAGAGCCCCGGCTTCACGCGCTTGTCCTTGCGCGTCATGTCCCAGAGCGTGGCCCAACTGCCCTTGGCCAACCGGCGGTTGCGGAACAGCACTTTGACCGCGCCGCCCTTGGCGTCCTTGACCACGATCGTGAGACGCGTCGGCTTGGTCAGCCGAAAGCGGATCCGGGCCTGCTGCGCAGCGGCCGTGCCGACCTTGGACGCGCGCACGAACCCGAGGGTCCGATCGATCGTCACGTCCTGGATGTGGGCGGTGCTTCGCGAGCCGTCGCTCGGGGTGAGCCGCGCGATGATCCGGTACTTGCCGTCGGGCACGGAAAGTGTCTTTGCGTCCAAGTCGAGTTTGCGGCCCTCAGGTCCCAACGGGCCGCGATACAGGTTCCTGATCGGCCGCCCGTTCGACCTCGCCAGCGCGACCCGGACGCTCCCGCTCGTGGCGGACCGGGCCGTGGTGGCGCTGCGCTCGTCCACGCCGTCGCCGTTGGGCGAGAGGAACGGCGCCGGCTTGGTCAACTGCACGCCGGCATACGAGACGACCACCGCATCGGTGATCGCGCGTTCCGCGCTCCACGGGATCACGAGGTTGTCGCGGAGCGCCATCGTCGCGCTGCCGCCTCCGTCCATGCCGACCGCGGTCTGCGCTCCCAGCGACTGCAGCAACTGGGCCTGCTCGGCCATCGCGACTCCGCGACTGCCCTGGAAGGGGCCCTCGGCGGTGACGAGCAGCACCGTGCCGTCCGCGGTCTGGCCGATCGCCGTACGCGAGGTCGGCGTCGCGATCTGACCCGACGAAAACCCCTCGGTGACCGAGGTCAGCGCCACGCCGTTCTGCACGAGCGCCGGGCCCCCGCCGATCGCCGCCAGCGTGTCCGCGGGCAAGCCCGCGATGGTGGCGGTGATGGTGATGCGCCGGCCGGGCACCAGGTCCGCCGTCACGTTGTCGCCGGCCGCCCCCACACCCGACAGCACCAGCATGCCGGGCCTGATCCCGACGGCGCCGCCGGGCGTGACCGAGTGCACGGTTCCGGTCAGCGGGCGGTTGATCGCCGGAGCCGCCGGATCGTCCATCGTGATGAGGGCGTCCACGCGGTCGCCGGTGGGGGTCACATCACCGTAGCGGGGCGTGTAGAGGAGCGTCTCGCTGGCGCGCTCGGGCGGCCGGTTGACACCGATGAACGTCCGCGCGGGGAACGGGGTCGGATCGGCGGGATCGCTCGCCTGCCAGGTACCGACCAGCTCGACCTGCGCCGCGGCCAGCGCGCCGCCCACGCCGAAGACGAGCGCCGAGCGCGTGGGCTCTGGTTCGCTGATCAGCTCCCCCGCGGTCATCAGCAACCCGCTCGGATACGCGCTGTCCAAGTTGAAGTAGTCGCCATTGACCCCGACCACCGCGCCGTCGCCGAGGCGCGCGCGCATGGCGCTCGTGAGCGGCGTACGACGTGACGGCACGCCCGTCGTCAACACGGGCCTGATGTCGATCAGCGGCCCTTGCCGCACGCGCACGACGTGGACGACCTGCCCCGGTGTCTGCACCCGCTCGTAGGTGACGCCAGGGACGACCTTGGTCGGCTCCGCGCGCGCCATTCCCACCCCGCCGACCATGACGGGGAGCGTGAGGAGCGAAACTGGGATTCGGGTTCGTGATCGCATCGAGGTCTCGGAGCAAGTTCGCGGTTGGCCGGCGGATGCCTCGCCACGGTGACGCCGCGGCGCAGCGTCTCTAGCTGAGCAGATCGCGGGCGTTTTGCGCAGTCGCGCAGTTCCGTGAGTTCGGGCTGTGAGAGCCCCTTGCTACACTCCCGCGCCGGTCGAACCGGAGGAACAGAACCCAGTATGAGCATCCCTTTGATGGACATCCAGGCCCAGTACCGGCCCCTGCGCGCGGAGATCGATGCCGCGATCGGCGGCGTGCTCGACAGTGGACGGTTCATCCTGGGGCCCGAGGTGTCCGGTTTGGAGAGCGAGGTGTCGACGCGGCTGCAGGGGCGTCCGTGCATCGGCGTGGCCAACGGCACCGACGCGCTCGTCATCGCGCTGCAGGCGCTGGACGTCGGTCCCGGCGACGAAGTCATCACCACGCCGTACACCTTCTACGCGACCGCCGAGGCGATCGCGCGGATCGGCGCGACCCCGGTCTTCGTCGACATCGATCCCAAGACCGCGACGATCGACCCCGAGCTGATCGAGGCCGCGATCACCGAGCGGACCAAGGCGATCATCCCGGTCGACATCTTCGGCCACCCCGCCGACATGACTCCGATCCTGACGCTCGCCGCCGAGAACAGCCTGGTGGTCATCGCGGACGCTGCCCAGTCGTTCGGCGCTGCGGACGACACGTGGCCCGTGGGGACGATGGGCGACGCCGTGACGTTCAGCTTCTTCCCGACCAAGAACTTTCCCGGCATCGGCGATGGCGGCATGATCGTCGCCCGTGACGAGACGCTGGCGGATCGCATCCGGCGGCTGCGCTTCCACGGCTCCAAGGACAAGGTGGTGTTCGAGGAGATCGGCTACAACTCGCGGCTGGACGACCTGCAGGCGGCGGTGATCCGCCTGTTCCTGCCGCACCTGGATCGCTGGAACGCCGGCAGGCGCCAGGCGGCGGCGTGGTACCAGGAGCTCGGCCTGGGCGAGTACATGGACCTTCCGGCCGAGCGGCCCGGGGCCACGCACGTGTATCACCTGTACATGGCCCGCCACCAGCGGCGCGACGAGATCCGCCAGGCGCTCAGCGCGGAGGGGATCGGCGCCGCCGTCTACTACGGCATCCCGATGCACCTGCAGCCGGTGTTCGGCCACCTTGGCTACGGCGAGGGCGATCTGCCCGTCGCGGAGGAGCATGCGCGGACCGGCCTGGCGCTCCCCATGCACCCGCACCTGCAGCGTGAGCAGGTCCAGGCGGTCGTCGCGGCCGTCGCGCGCGCGGTGTAGGGACGGGACGCGGCCCGTGCGGGTCTGGATCGACATCACCAACTCGCCCCACGTGGTCATCTTCCGGCCGCTGATCGCGCGGCTGCGGGCCCGGGGGCACGAGGTGACGGTGACGGCGCGGGAGTTCGCGCAAACACTGGGGCTCTTGGAGCGGTTCGCGATCCCGCACACGGTGATCGGCGCGCATGGGGGCGGGGGCCTGGCCGGTAAGGCGCGGGCGGCGACCGGCCGCACGGCCGCGCTGGTCCGCTTCGCGCGGCGGGAGCGCTTCGATTTGGCGGTTGCGCACGGATCCACCGATCAGCCGATCGCCGCGCGCTTGGCCGGGACGCCACAAGTCACGATGTTCGACTACGAGTACGCGACCACGATGCACCACTGGAACGGCAGGTGGGCGACGCGGGTCCTGGTGCCGGACGCGATCCCGGAGGCCACGCTCGCGCCGTTCGGCATGCGGCCTCCCAAGCTCCTGCGCTACCCGGGGCTCAAGGAGGAGTACTACCTCGCCGACCACGCGCCGGATCCCACGGTCGCGGGCGAGCTCGGCTTGGACGGCAGGATCGTCGCGGTGCTGCGGCCGGCTCCCGAGGTCACGCTGTACCACCGCGGACGCTCCACGGAGCTCTTCTCATCCGTGCTGGAGGCATTGTCTCACCGTCGACTTGATGTACAGACTGTGGTACTCCCGCGGACGGCCGAGCAAAGGAAATCCCTGGAGAACACTGAGTTCATCGTCCCCCAGCGTCCGGTGGACGGCCCGACCCTCGTCCGCCTCGCCGATTTCGTGGTGAGCGCCGGTGGAACCATGAACCGGGAGGCCGTCGCACTGGGCGTCCCGGCGTTCACGCCGTTCGCGGGCCGTTTGGGCGCCGTGGATCAGGCGCTGATCGCCCAGGGGCGGCTCCGGCGCATCGAGCGCGCCGACCAGGTCGAGGTCACCCGACGCGACCGCTCCCACGCGCCGGCCCTCCGCGACCCCGATCTGCTGCTCGACGCCATCCTGGCGAACGCGCGCTAGACTCGTCGGCCGTGAGGCTCCCGCTGATCACAAGCGGCTGGCGTCGCCACATTCACCGGGTGGGGCAGGTCCTGGTGGATGGCATCCTGGTGGCGGCGGCGTGGTGGCTGTCGTTCACGTTCCGCTTCGACGGGACGCTCATCGGCGTCTACGCGCGCCTGTTCGCCGCGACCATCGGCATCGTGATCGGCGTCAAGCTCTTGGTGTTCATGGCCGCTCGCTTCTACAGCAAGTGGTGGCGGTTCACGAGCGTGCGCGACCTGCAGGCGATCGTGGTCGCGGTGACGACGGCGAGCCTGATCCTGACCGCGGTGCTGTCGTTCTGGCAGCCCGTGCACCGTAAGAACGGCCGGCCGGTGACGATGCCCCGCGGCATCCTGGTGCTCGACTTCTTCATGACGCTGACCCTGGTCGGCGGCGCCCGGTTCGTGGTGCGGAGCCTGGTGGAGCGCCCGTCGCGCGCGGACCTGGTGGCGCGTGAGGGCAAGGAGGTCCTGATCTGCGGCGCCGGCGACGCGGGGGTCACCATCCTGCGCGAGATGCAGCGAAACCGCGTGCTCGGCTACGTCCCGGTGGGGATCGTCGACGACGATGTGCGCAAGGCGGGCTTACGTGTCCAGGGCACCCGCGTGCTCGGTAACCGCAGCCAGCTCGCCCGGATCCTCCGCGAGACCAAGCCCGACGAAGTCATCATCGCGATGCCGTCGGCGAGCGGCGCCGTGCGTCGCGAGATCGTCGAGGCATGCCGCGCGGCGGCGGTCACGTGCAAGACGCTGCCCGGTCTGCCGGAGCTCATCTCCGGCGAGGTCACCGTCCGTCTGCTTCGCGACGTCAGCGTCGAGGATCTGCTGGGACGCGAGCCGGTCGAGATCGACTTCGCGAAGGTGTCGCGCTATCTCAACAGCAAGGTCGTGATGGTCACCGGGGCCGGCGGGTCGATCGGCTCGGAGCTCTGCCGGCAGGTGCTCCGGGTGGGGCCCGCGGCGCTGATCATGGTCGATCACGGCGAGAACAACCTCTTCGAGATCGACCGCCAGGTCCGCGGTCGCGGGCGGGTCGTGCCGATCATCGCCGACTGCCGCGACCAGACCGCGATGGAGCGGATCTTCGAGGAGCACCGACCCGCCATCGTGTTCCACGCGGCGGCCTACAAGCACGTGCCCATGATGGAGCTGAACCCGGTGCAGGCGATCGCCAACAACTCGCTCGCGACGAGCGAGCTCGCTGAGCTCGCCAACCGACACGGCGTGGAGCGGTTCTGCCTGATCTCCACCGACAAGGCGGTCGAGCCCAAGACCGTGATGGGGGCGACCAAGGCGCTCGCCGAGCGTGTCATCGAGTCACGCGGCACCGACTCACTGACGAGGTTTGCCGCAGTGCGCTTCGGGAACGTACTCGGCAGTTCCGGTTCGGTGGTGCCGATATTCCGTCAGCAGATCGCAGCGGGCGGTCCGGTGACGGTCACCGACGCGGAGATGACGCGGTACTTCATGACGATTCCGGAGGCGGTGCAGTTGGTGATCGAGGCGACGGGCATTGCCGACGGGGGCGACATCTTCGTCCTCGATATGGGCGACCCGGTGCGGATCATCGACCTGGCCGAGAACATGATCCGCCTGTCGGGACGCGAGCCCGGGCGTGACATCGCCATCGAGGTGGTCGGCATCCGCCCGGGGGAGAAGCTCCATGAGTAGCTGTTCAACCTGGACTAGGATGTCACGCCGACGAGGTATGGCAGGAT
>JBKKDD010000013.1:0-3355 GCA_046708705.1 Miltoncostaeaceae bacterium
GGCCGGCTTCGCCGGCCCGCCAGCAGGGACCCAAACCGCGGAACGCCCCGGGAGGGGTCCGCGGAGAGGGCCCGCCCTCCCCGCGCTCCTAGGCGAGCACCGAGGCGGGGTCGTCTTTGAAACGGCGCTTGAGCTCGGTCTGAAGGAGCTCCAGCACGGTGAACACATCGGCGCGATCGGTCGACACGGCGCGCTCCTCGGTTTTGAGACGTTCGACGGCCTCGTCGATCTCGGCGTCACTCAACGAGCTCGGATCGGTCACGCCGGACTCGGCAACCAGCTTCTCAACACGGCGGCGCGCCAGCAGCATCTCGTCATCAGGTGCGTGCAGACGCATGGCGACGCCCCGCGAGCTGTTCGGATGGTCATCAGAGCTCAGGATCTGCGCGAGGTTCTCGACCAACGTCCCGCCCGCGTCGCCGTGGCGTCGCGCGAGCTCGCCCTTCAAGATCTCAGCTCGGCTCTGCACGTAGCGTCGCAGCATCGAGAGGTGGTCGAGCTCCTGGCGACACTCGTCACGCCGCTGGCGCAACTCGGCCAGGTCGATGTCGCCGATATCCTCGACGAAGTCCGGTCTGCCGATACGATCAATCCGCCGTTTCCCCTCTGACACGCCGCTCACGCTCCCCCTCCGCCGACCACGAGCCTTCAGTGTAGAGAGGCCGGGCGCGAGTCTCCAGGCTCAGGCACGACCGACCCTCGTCGCCTACCCGCGCGCCCACGCAACCGCTACGCGGCGCTCGCGACCTCGTCATGGCGGAGTGCGGACTTGAGGCGGCGCCAAGCCGCGTCCTCGGCCTGCTCGACGGCGAGATTCCGATCAGGCAACCAGGCCCGTCGCGAGGCATCGATCCATTCGGCCAGCGCCTGTTCCAACTCATGGCTGAGATCGCCGTGTGAGGTGAGCATAAATCGTTTCATGCTGTCTGTTACGACGTCTCCGCAGAAGATTCCTTATATCCGCACCCCAGGGAAAAATTCTCGCTATGCGCTCATTTCTGGGTCATCGACCCGCTTCGAGCCGGTATACGGCTCCCGCCGCGAGCAGGTTGGGTCGCCGCTCGACCTGAACCGGAGCACGCCCGCCCGCGAGGTTGAGCGGGATGCGCGCCGTCGCCCGCAGCCCCTCCGTCCGCACGAGCTCCTCGAAATCGTCGATCGTGCACATGTGGATGTTGGGGGTCTCGTGCCACGAATAGGGCAGGAGTTGCGACGACGGCATCCGCCCATGGGTCAGCAGGCCGACCCGGATCCGCCAGTGACCGAAGTTGGGGAACGACACGATGCCGGCCGGCGCGACCCGCATCATCTCCCGCAGCACGAACGCGGGTCGCCGCGTGGCCTGCAGCGTCTGCGACAGGACGACCACGTCGAACGAGCCGTCTTCGAAGTCCCCGAGCCCGTCGTCGATGTCCTCCTGGACGACCGGAACGCCGCGCTCGATGCAGGCGTGGAAACCGTCCGAGGAGATCTCCACGCCGTGACCGTCGCACCCGCCGGCGCGGATCAGGTGCTCGAGCAGCGCCCCGTCGCCACAGCCCAGGTCGAGCACGCGTGAGCCCGCGGGCACCATGCCGGCGACCAGGGCCAGGTCAGGCCGCAACGTCCTCCCCCGGCGTGCGCGCGTGACGGGCCCCGTTGACCGCCTCCTGCTCCATACGGCGCAAGAACGCTGCGACCGTCCGGTGGTACTCCGGCACCTCCAGCAAGAACGAGTCGTGCCCCCACGGCGACTCGATCTCGCGGAACGTGACCGGCACCCTGCTGGCCTGCAGGCGACGCACGATCTCGCGGGAGTGCGCCGTGTCGAACCGCCAGTCGGTGTCGAACGACATCACCAGGAAGCGCGTGTCCACCCGGGTCAGCCGCTCCGAGGCCGCCGCGGGGTCGGCGAACGGGTCGAAGTAGTCCATCACCCGCGTCAGGTACAGGTAGCTGTTGGCGTCGAAGCGCTTCAGGAAGCTCTCGCCCTGGTATTGCAGGTAGCTCTCCACCTCGAAGTCCACCCCGAAGTTGCGCCGGGGCTCGTCGGCGTCCTGGATGCGACGGCCGAACTTCTGGCGCATCGACTCTTCGCTCAGATACGTGATGTGCGCGATCCGCCGGGCAAGCGAGAGCCCCATGTCCGGGTGTCGTGGCTTGTCGTAGTAGTCGCCGCCGTGGAAATCGGGGTCGCGCAGGATGGCCTCGCGCGCGACCGCAGAGAACGCGATGTTCTGGGCAGACAGGCGCCCGGTCGCGCACACCATCATTCCCGCGTGCAGGTCGCCCGGGTGATCCAGCGCCCACTGCAGTACCTGCATGCCGCCCACCGAGCCGCCGATCGCGGCCATCAGACGCCGCACGCCCAGGTGCCCCAGGAGCGCACGATGCACCGTCACGAGATCCGCGATCGTGAAGATCGGAAACCGCAGGCCATAGGGAGCGCCGGTGGCGGGGTCGATCGACGACGGTCCCGTCGTCCCCGTGCATCCACCCAGCAGGTTCGCGCAGATCACGAGGTAGCGGTCGGTGTCGACCGGCTTGCCGGGACCGATCAACGTGTCCCACCACCCCGGTCGTGAGGGATCACCATGATGGCCCGCGGCGTGAGCATCACCCGTCAAGGCGTGGCAGATGAACACGGCGTTGGAGCACTCGGCGTTCAGCGAGCCATACGTCTCGTACGCGACCTCGACCGGACCCAACGTCGCGCCCGACTCCAGCACCAGGGGTTCCTCCCGCGTGAACAGCACGACGGTGCGTGTCTCGACGAGTCCAACTGAACCGGCCTCGGAAGGGGCGATCGCCACGGACGCGCCTCCTATGCGTACGAGGCGTCGGAGAACTGGTGGACTTGGATCATGTCGGCGCGCATCGTGCTCATCCCCTCGAGCCCCTCGGTTGCAAGGAGACGACGGACGGATTCGGCCGCGGTCCCTGGTGAGTTGGGAGTCATATCCTATCGACCCGCAAAACTCCCCCCTCCCTCGTCACGAGCAGCCTGGGATCAGGTGCTCGAGGCCGGCGGCCCGCACGTCGATGACAATATTACGCTCACCCCGGACCTCTCCACCGTCAACGCCGCCTGAAGGAGTCACCGCTGAGCGCCGCAAGCAGCCCCACCCCCGTGATCGATGCCGCCACCCGGATGGGTGCGGTCCGTCTGAGCGTCTCCGACCTCCAGCGCTCGGTCCGGTACTACCGTGACGAGATCGGGCTGGGGGTGCTCGCGCACGAAATGAACGAAGCCGCGCTCGGATCCGGCGGCCAGGCGCTGGTGCATCTGGTCGAGACACCAGGAGCGATCACCTCACGCGGGCACACCGGACTGTTCCACCTGGCGCTGCTCGTGCCGGAGCGCATCGATCTGGCG
>JBKKDD010000014.1:0-5526 GCA_046708705.1 Miltoncostaeaceae bacterium
CCACCCCGACATGCGCGGGGTGTTGTTGACGTCCTACACCGCCGCGGAGGCCATCGTCGGGTCGGTGATGGCGGGGGCGAACGGGTACCTGCTGAAGCAGGCCGACTCCGATGCGCTGATGCGGGCGATCCGCGACGCCGCGGACGGGGCCTCGGCGCTCGACCCGCGGGCCGCCGGCGCGCTCCTGACCCAGTTCCGCGAGCTGTCGGCCAAGCAGGCCGAGGCCGAGCTGGCCGGCCTGACCGACCGCGAGCGGCGGATGCTCGCCTTGATCGCCGAGGGCTACACCAACCGGGCGATCGGCGAGGTGCTGCACCTGTCCGAGAAGACGGTGCGAAACCACGTCAGCCAGTTGCTGCGCAAGCTGGGTTTCCAGCGCCGTTCCCAGGCCGCCGCATGGGCCGGCCAGCGGCGCTTGGAGCTGCCGCCCGAGTAACGAAACCGGCCGCGGGCGTGTCGGTCGCCTGACCGGATAGGCTCAGGGCCAGTGAGTCGGTCAACCATGCGGGTGCTCCGCCCCCAGATCGTCATTCCCGCGATCATCGTGCTGCTCGTACTCGCGCGGATCGGCCTGCACTACGGGGCTGAGCTGACGATCAAGACCGCGTTCTACGACGCGCTCGGGTTCGGCGGCGCGTATGCCACGCGCTGGCACTGGACGATCGCGCTCCTTCTCATCGGCGTTGGGGCGGCACTCGTGCTGTCGCTGCCGTTGCTGTTCCTGCGCGGGCGGGCGCGGCCGATGGTGATCGACCCCGACGTCCCGCTCGGCGATCCGACCGATCCCCGCGGCGACGCGTTCGCGCGGCGCTTCCCCGGACTCGGCCGCGGCGCGCAGACCCTGGCGCGCGACCCGGCGGGCAGGATGGTGCGGATCGCCCTGCGCCTGGCATGGCTCGCCGCGTTCGTGATCCTGACGCTCGCGATCGCGCCGACGCTCGCCGCCTCGCGTGACGAGTTGCTGGCATGGCGCCACCGCACGGACTTCGGCGTCACAGACCCGATCTTCGGCAGCGACATCGGGTTCTTCGTGTTCTCGGAGCCCGCGCTCGTGTCCATCGCCCGCATCGCCGCCGTCGGCCTCGCGCTCGCCACCCTGGCCACCGTGGTCGTCGGCCTCGGTCTGAGCTTGGTCGAGCGCCAGCGCCTCGGCCCCGCCGCCGCCGCCGGGATCATCAGGCGCACGACGACGTTCGGCTTCGCGCTGGGCGGGATGTTCCTGCTCGCGCTCTCCTCACTGATCTGGCTGTCGCGCTACGCGCTGACGCGCGCCGGCGACGGCGACGTGCTGGGCGGCGCGGGGGCGGCCGTACGCGACGTCGATATCCCCACGCGCACCGTCGGCGCGGGGTTCGTCGCGGTCATGGCGATCGGGCTGATCGTGCTGGCCGTGCCGGCGATCCGTCACCGCTTGGCGAAGGTGCCCATCTCGCGGGCGGTGTTCGCCATCGCGCTCGTGTGGACGGGCGTCGCCGTGGTTCTGACCGTGCTCGCGACCCCGTGGTGGCTGATCCTGCTCGTGCCCGCCGTCGGCGCGGCCGTCTGGGCGCGCAATCAGGGGGCGACCAACCCGCTCGCCCGTCAGCCGACGCCCTCGGTGCTGTGGCCCATCGCCGCCGCCGCCAGCACGTTCGTCGTCGCGCTGCTCGGACCGATCGGCGCCGCGCTCAACGATGCGATCGTCCTGCGGGGATCCCAGCTTCAGGTCGAGCGCCAGAACATCGAGGCCACGCTCAACGCGACGCGGGTGGCGACCGGCGTGGACAAGGCGAAGATCGTGCAGGCCGACTACCGCCAGCGCGGCGTCACCCGCGCCGCCATCACTCAGTCGCCGGCGTCGGTCGCGTCGCTGCGGTTCCTCGACATCCCGCCGACGCGCGAGGCCTGTTTGCGCCTGCAGACGATCAACCAGTTCTACACCTGCGCCGACGTCGACGTGGATCGCTACACGATCGCCAACCGCAAGCGGACGCTGTTCTCGATCGGTCGCGAGATCGATTACTCCAAGTTCACCGAGGCGGACTTCCAACGGCGGCACTTCACCTACACCCACGGCTACGGCCTGATCATGGCGCCGGTGGACGAGATCGACGCCAACTCCGGGCGGCCGAAGTTCGTGGTCGGCGGCATCCCGCAGACCGTGGCCGGTGACTTCATACAGCCGCCCGTCGCCCAGCCCTCGATCTACTTCGGCGCCCAGCCGGAGATGCCGTGGGCGATGGTCGACACGACCCAGCCCGAGTTCGATCGGACCACCAACGAGACGATCGACTGGACCGGCACCACGGGCGTCAAGGTGGGCTCCGGGTGGCGGCGGCTCGCGCTGACGGAGTTCCTGGGCGGTCTGCCGTACGTCGGCGGTGGCCGGCGGGTGTGGAATGCCACCGGCGGCAGGCCCGCCAACGCGGACTCCTCGACGCTGCTCTACCGCGACATCGGCGCGCGGATTCGAGAGATCGCGCCGTTCCTCGCGCTCGACTCGGATCCCTACTTCACCGCCGCAGAGGGGCGCGTGTTCGTGGTCGCCAACGCCTATGCCGCGACGACCCGCTACCCGTACGCCGTGCCCAACCTCGGCGTCAACTACCTGCGCCACACCGTCACCGTCGTGATGGACGCCTACAGCGGCCAGACCAAGCTCTACCTGATGGACGAGGCCGAGCCCATCACGCGCACGTGGCGGTCTGTGTACCCGGAGCTGTTCACCCCGGCCGCCCAGATGCCTGAGGGGCTTCGGGCGCATCTGCGCTACGGCGAGGATCTGTTCGACTTCCAGTCCGCCGCGGTCGCCCGCTTCCACGTCACCGACACGGACGTCTTCTTTAACGGTGACGACGCCTGGGCGATCACCGAGGAGGCCTACGGTGCCGGGGTCGAGGGCGAGCGCATCGAGTCCCCGGCCCGCTTCACGTACGCGGTGCTGCCCGAAGAGCGCGACGAGAAGTTCCTGGCGATACGCGCGTACAAGCCCGCGGCACGTGGTCGCGGCATCGGTTTCTCCGGGTGGCTGGCCGCCTCCAACGAGCCGGCGGACTTCGGCACCCTGACGATCCTGCGCTTCCCCATCAACGGCGACCAGGCGCTCGACTCGCTCGACACGTTCACCTCCAATGTGGCGCGGGATCCGGAGCTGTCCCAGGAGATCACGACGCGCCGCGACCAGGTGGTGCGCGGCAACACCATCGTCACGCCGATCGGAGAGGGGCTCCTGTATGTGCAGCCGCTCTACCTGGACGCGCCCGGTGACTCATTGCCGACGCTCTGGCAGGTCATCGTCAGCTTCGGCGATGGCAAGGTGTACGCGGCGACGAGCTTCCAGGAGGCCCTCTCCGAGGCGCTCGGCGTGGAACCCGATCCCGGGCCCGCTCCGGCGCCGTCTCCCGGCGGCTCGCCGACCCCGGCGCCCAGCGCCACGCTCGCGGAACTGGTGCGCCGTGCGTCGGACGAGTTCGAGGCGTATCGCAAGGCGTTCGGCGCGGGCAACGACGAGGAAGCCGCGCGGCGCCTGCGGGCCTTCCGTCAGGCGCTGGCCCAGGCCCGCGCTGCCGCTGCGCAGACGCCCTAGTTCGGCGAGGGGGCTCGATCGGGGGCGTCGGCCGCCCGGTTTCTCGAGCCGGTCCCGCCGATGAGGAAGGAATCGGCGTTCTGCCGTAGAATCCGGCTGACGCTCATTCCCCTCGCCAGAGGTGCGTCAATGTCACGATCGGCCCGCGTGCTCGTGCTCGCGAACCAAAAAGGTGGCGTCGCCAAGACGACGACCACGCTCAACCTCGGCGCCGCGCTCAAGGAGCGCGGGTGCCGGGTCCTCGCGCTCGACCTGGACCCGCAGAGCAATCTGTCGATGAGCCAGGGGATCGACATCGAGTCTCTCACCACGACGATGTACGACGTGCTGGTGAGCGGACGGCCGCTGTCCGAGGTCATCCACGTGCGGGAGATCGACATCGCCGTGGCCGGCATCGAGCTCGCGGGCGCCGAGCTCGCGCTGTCGGGGATGATCGGACGCGAGCGTGCGCTGGACCGCGCCATCAAGCCCTACCGCGAGCTGTACGACTACATCCTGATCGACACCCCGCCCTCGCTGGGCCTCCTGACGATCAACGCGATGGTCGCGGCTGACGGGGTGATCGTCCCGGTGCAATGCGAGTACCTGTCGCTGCGGGGGCTGGCACAGCTTCGCCAGACGCTTGCGCAGGTACGCGAGCACCTGAACCCCCGGGTCGACATCTACGGCATCATCCCGACCATGTACGACGGGCGGACCGTCCATGGTCGCGAGGCGGTCGCGATGCTCGAGGAGAGCTTCGGCGACGTGGTGTTCGCCACGCGGATCGGCAAGACGATCAAGTTCGCCGAGGCGCCCGTGCGTGGTCAGAGCATCCTGGTCTACGACACCGGCGGGCAGGCCGCCCGCTGGTATCGCCGTCTGGCCGCCGAGGTGCTGGAACGCGACGGCGCCCCCACGCCGAAGGTCAAAGTGGCCGCATGAGCGATCGCTCCAGCATGCGCGAAGGCCCGCTGAGCGAGCTCTTTCGCAACACCGCCGATCAGCCTCCCAAGACGCCGGCGGCGCAGCGCGAATCGCCCCCTGCCTGGGGCCGCGAGAGCCCGGCGTACGGCGGCGAGCGCTCAAGCTACCTGGCCGTCATCAAGTGCGTGGGTATCGGCGGCGCCGGCGTCAAAGCCGTCAACCGCATGATCGAGGCCGGCATCCGCGGCGTCGAGTTAGTCGCGATAAACACCGACCGCCAGTCGCTCGACGCGACCGAGGCGGACGTGCGCATCCCGATCGGCCTCGAGCTGACCAAGGGCCGCGGCACCGGCGGCAACGCCGCGCTGGGCGAGCAGGCGATGCGCGAGAGCGAAGAGCACATCAGGCGGGCGCTTCGTGGCGCCGACCTGGTGTTCATTGCCGCAGGCGAGGGCGGCGGCACCGGCACCGGCGGGGCCCCGGTCGTGGCCAAGCTGGCGCGGGAGATGGGCGCACTGACCATCGCGGTCGTCACCAAGCCGTTCGCGTTCGAGGGCTCGCGCCGCCAGAGCATGGCCGAGACGGGCATCGGATCATTGCGCGACCACGCCGACACCATCATCGTGATCCAGAACGACCGCCTGATGGCGGTGCTGGACCGCGGCGTGAGTATGGTCGACGCGTTCCGGGTCTGCGACGACCTGTTGCGACAGGGCGTGCAGGGCATCACCGACATGATCACGCTGCCCGGGCTCATCAACCTGGACTTCGCCGACGTGCGCACGGTCATCCGCGGGGCGGGGTCGGCGCTGCTCGGCATCGGCTACGCGAGCGGCGCCAACCGCGCCGAGGAGGCCGCGCTGGCCGCCATCAGCTCCCCGCTTCTCGAGACGCCGATCGATGGCGCCCGCGGCATCCTGCTGGGCATCACCGGCGGGCCCGACCTGTCGCTGAGCGAGATCAGCCGTGCCGCGCGCGTGGTCTCCGATGCATCCGACCCCGAGGCCAACATCATCTTCGGCGCCACCGTCGACCCCGATCTGGAAGGCAAGGTG
>JBKKDD010000015.1:0-17020 GCA_046708705.1 Miltoncostaeaceae bacterium
TGCCGGTGGTGTTGATGGAGGCCATGGCGACCGAGCTCCCGGTGGTCGCGCCGCGGATCATGGGGATCCCCGAGCTCGTCGAGCACGATGTCAGCGGCCTACTCGTGACCCCCGCCAGGGTCGACGAGATCGTCGTCGCGCTTGCGCGGCTCGCTGCCGATCCCGACGAGCGCGTCAGGATGGGTCGCGAAGGTTGCCGGGCGATCCGGTCAGGGTTTGCGAGCAACGCCGTGGCGAGGGACCTGCGGCGCCTGTTCGACAGTTCTCCGGCCGCAACCCCGTGGACCGCCGAAGGGCGGGCGTGAGATGACGACCGTGATGCTCGCCGGGGTAGAGATCGACGCGCTCACCGAGCGCCAGACGATCGAGCGGATCGTGGACGGCGGCGGAGGGTGGGTGGTCAACCCCAACGTGGATGTCCTACGCCAGGTCGTCGCAGATGACCGGGTCGGCGCACTGGCGCGGGAAGCGACCCTGACGGTCGCCGACGGAACGCCGCTCATCTGGGCCAGCCGCCTGATGGGCAGCCCGTTGCCAGAGCGGATCGCGGGCTCGACGCTGATCTACGGCGTATGCGAGGAGGCGGCGCGGCGCGGTCGATCGGTCTATCTGCTCGGCGGCGCGCCCGGTGTGGCCGAGCGCGCGGCCGCTCAACTCGGACAGGTCGTTCCGGACCTGCATATCGCCGGGTGGCATTGTCCTCCATTCGGATTCGAGCGGCGCCCCGCCGATCTGGCCGAGATTGATTCCTTGCTGTTCGACGCTCGCCCGGACATCGTCTTCGTCGCGCTCGGGTTCCCGAGGCAGGAACGGTTGATCGTGCGTCTGCGGCTGCTGCTGCCGCAGGCCTGGTTCGTGGCGTGCGGGATGACGCTCAGCTTCGTTGCTGGTGACGTCCCGAGGGCGCCGGTCTGGATGCAGCGCCTGGGGCTCGAATGGTTGCACCGGCTCATCCATGAGCCGCGGCGTCTGTTCATGCGCTATGTCGTCCACGACGTACCCTTCGCACTCCGCCTGCTCCTAAGCGCCGCTGGGACGCGGATCGGGGCGTTGCGGGGCGGGCCGTGATCGTCCGTCGAATCGACTCATCCGCAATAACGGGGCCGGTTGCGTTGATCGGGTTCGAGGCTCAGGTCACGATCCGCGGCAAATCCACGCTTGCGCCACCCCGCGCAATCATGCTGCCGCACGACATGACGGCAGACGACTCCACGAAGGTTGCTCGTACGAGGGAGGTGAACCGTCGGTGGTGGTCCGCCTTCTCCGCACCGGCGGGGGACGGCGCATGGGCGACGCGGACGCGGGACTGATGCGGTTATGGCGATGTCCCGGGGAGCGGCACCGGGTGATGACCGTTCGCGTGACCGAGATCCCTTCTGGTCGCCATCGCGGTCGTCTGCCGACCGAGTACCACTCCGACTTCTCGCTGCACGATGTCGGGTGCCTGCCGCGCTTGATGCCGGCCACAGAGCGCACCGAATCGATGGATCGAATGTGGGGTCGTGCGCGGCGATACCGTTCGGCGCTGAGCTGGCTCGCTTTCGGCGTGTGACCGGATCGAGCGGCTACCGCGTGATCGCAGCCCGAATCGCCGCGACCATCTCGCCGGCCGGTACGGTCAGACGCTGGCGGACGAGGTCTGCGTTGTGGCGTGCCGCGCGCGGACTCCACCGCAGGCGGCCGGCGTCGTCGTCGAAGGTGTGGAACGCGAACCCGTCATACACCGGGCTGTACTGCTCGATCACCGGGATGGCCCCGGCAGCGGCCGCCTCGAAGAAACGGTACGTCCAGATAAAGTCACCGCTCGGGCACAACGCAAAGGCAGTCTCGCCGAGGGCACGCGCATACCCGTCGTCCCATCCCTTCTCTGGCCACTGCCGTCCCGTCTTCGTGAACCCCACCGTCAGGTCGGGTGACGATGTCCGAGAGAAACGTCGTGGCATCCGGAGCGAGTTCGCCGATGCCCACTCTCCGAGCGACGCGCGGCGTGAGGCGGTGCCGAGACCGGCGAACGAGAAGCGGGAACCGCGATGGCGCGCCCACATCGTCGTGTACCTGTCGAAGATCGCGTGGGCGAAGATGAGCGGGCGCTCGATCTGCGCAAGGCCGACGCGCGGGTGTTCGTGATCGAGTGCGACGCTCACACGAGGGGCGGCGTCATCGACCTGGTAGCGGATAGGAAAGTATCTGCTGAGCCAGGCGAAGCGAGGGACGTCGGCCCGCGTCACCGCGAGTACGACCCCTGCCTCGCCGATCGCATGCTCGACCCGAAACGATTGCAAGAGCTCAGGGCGACCGGTGACGACGCGCAGGGTGACAGGGTCGTTGGGCATCGATGGAACGATACCGAGCGCCACCGTGTTGAACGCGATCGCACCCTATCGCGCGAGGGTCCCCCCGCCGACCCGACCCGGACGAGGCAGGGGCGCAATCGGCAGAGACGTGGCACGCAGCATCGAGTCGCCCCGGTGGATGCCCGGGCGGCCCATGTCAGCCGAGCCGCTCGGCCAGCGTCGCCACCAGGCGGGGGCCGTAGCCGGTTGAGGCGCCGCCGGACATCGCGGTGCCGGCGACGTCGACGTGGCACCATGGGACGCCCTCGGCGAACTCGCGCAGGAACATGGCGGCGTAGACCGCGCCTGCCTGGCGTTTCTTGGCGGCGTTGGAGAGGTCGGCGACGGCGCTCGAGATCAGGGGGCGGTAGCCCTCGTGCAGCGGCATCGGCCACGCCAGGTCGCCCGACGTCTCGGCGGCGGCGTGCACCTGCTCGGTCCAGTCGGCGTCGGAGCCGAACAGACCCGCGTAGACCTCGCCGAGGGCGACGACGATGGCCCCGGTCAGGGTCGCGAACTCCACGATGTGGGTGGCGCCGTTTCGCGCGGCGTAGGTCAGCGCGTCTGCCAGGACCAGGCGGCCCTCGGCATCGGTGTTGACGACCTCGATGGTCTTGCCGTTCAGCGCCGTGATGACGTCGCCCGGTTTGATCGCCTTGCCGTCGGGCATGTTCTCGGCGGCGGCGATCACGGCGATCGTCGGGACCTGCAGGCCGAGCTTGGCGATGGTGGCGATGCCCTCGATCGCGATCGCGCCGCCGCTCATGTCCATCTTCATGTCCTCCATCCCGCCCGCGGGCTTGATGGAGATGCCGCCCGTGTCGAACGTGACAGCTTTGCCGACCAGCCCCAGCACACGCCCCTTGGCGGCCTTGGGCGGCGACCAGCGCATCACGATCATGCACGGCTGCTGCTCGGAGCCCTGGCCCACGGCCAAGAGGCCGCCGGCGCCGAGGCGCTCGAGCTCACGCGGGCCGAGGACTTTGCAGGTCAGCCCGGGGATGGAGGCCGCCAGCTCCTTGGCGTAGGTCGCAAGGCCGAAGGGCGGCAGGTGGTTGGCGGGGGTGTTGGCCAGGTCCCGGACCGCGGCGGCCCGCTCCATGATCGTCGCCACGCGCGCGAGCGCCTTGGCGGGCAGGCCCTGCCCGGTCACCACCAGGTCGCGGATCCGCGAGCCGCCGTTGTCGTTGGCGGCGCCCTTGAAGCGCTCGAACCGGTAGTCGCCTCGCCACACGCCCTCGATCAACGCGGCGGCATGGTCGCTCGCGAGGCCGTCCGGCAGCGCGACGGAGACCTTCGTGACACGGGCCTTGGCAGCGGCCCTGGCGAACGCCCGCCCGGCCTGCTCCCACGCGTCGCGTGTCGCGCCGTCCCCGATCCCGGCCACCGCCACGCGCTGCGCGGGGCTCGCCGCGGTGTGGAAGACGGTCAGCTCACCGGCCTTGCCGCGCACCTCGCCGTCGCGGATCGCGGCCGCGATCGCGCCCCCCCTCGCCGCGTCCACCGCTGCCCGCGTGCCCCACGGCGCGTCCGGAGGGGAGCCCACGAGCACGAGCAGGAGTTGGCTGCGCGTGCGCAGGGGGTCGGCCGAGGCCTTGAGCGTGCATTTCATGTGCGAAGTCCGGGTCGGGGGAAGGCTCGGCAAGCATAGGGGCCAGCGCGGGAATCACGCGAAATCCGCGTGCTGAGCCCGTCTATACTCGCACGCGAACCAGCCATCGGAGCGCAGAAACGTGGATCGTCCGATCCGAATCGTGATCGCCAAGCCCGGCCTGGACGGGCATGACCGCGGGGCCAAGATCATCGCCCGCAGCCTGCGCGACGCGGGGATGGAGGTCATCTACACGGGTCTGCACCAGACACCCGAGCAGATCGCCGCGACCGTCATCCAGGAGGATGCCGACGCGCTGGGCCTGTCGATCCTGTCCGGCGCCCACATGACGCTGGTGCCGCGGGTCATGGACCTGCTCACCGCCGAGGGCGCGGGCGATGTCGTGGTGCTGGTCGGCGGGACGATCCCCAAAGACGACATTCCGGAGCTGCAGGGCCTGGGCGTCGCCGCCGTCTACACGCCGGGAGCGCCGGTGCAGGGGATGGTCGACTTCCTGAACGAGGCGTTCTCGGCCAGGGCATGAGGCGCGTGGCATCGGCAGAGTGCGCCGGTCCGAACATCCACTTCTGAGACGGAGCATCGAATGTCAGTCGTCACGCTCGAGCAGCGCGGATCGGTCGCGATCCTGACGCTGGACAACCCCGGCAAGCTCAACGCCCTGTCGATCGAGATGCTGGACGGCCTCGACGCGCACCTGGACACCGTGCAGCAGGACGACGCGGTGCACGCGGTCGTGATCACGGGGGCGGGGGAGAAGGCGTTCGCCGCCGGCGCCGACATCGGCCACATGCGCGAGGCGTCCGCCGAGGAGGCGCGTGACTACGCCAAGCGCGGTCACGGAATGTTCGCCCGGATCGAGGGGTTCCCCAAGCCCGTCATCGCGGCGGTCAACGGCTTCGCTCTGGGCGGCGGTTGCGAGCTGGTCTTGGCGTGCGACATCCGCCTGGCATCGGACAACGCGCGGCTGGGACAGCCCGAGGTCAACCTCGGCATCTTCCCCGGCTGGGGCGGCACGCAGCGGCTTCCGCGCCTCACCTCGCCCGGGTTCGCCAAGGAGCTCATCTTCACCGGCCGCCATGTCACGGCCGACGAGGCCAAGGCCGCGGGCCTGGTCAACCACGTCCATCCCCAGGCCGAGCTGCTGGATCGGGCCGTTGCGATGGGCGAGGAGATCGCCAAGAAGAGCCCGCTCGCGGTCACGGTCGCCAAGCGCCTGATCAACGAGGCCCTGGAGGGCGACTACCGCGACGCCCTGGCCCGCGAGCAGGCTGCGTTTGGCGATGCGTTCGGCACCGCGGACCAGCGCGAGGGCATGGCTGCGTTCTTCGAGAAGCGCGAGGCCAAGTTCACGGGACGGTGATGGCCTGCATGTCGCGGTTGGGCGCGCGCTGAGCAGTCGGGGATGCGCAGGCGGTAGTCCGTCAGGGGCTGGGTGGACGAAACCTGCACCTGGCACTACGGCCACGGGTAACTCTGGCTGAGCCGACTGGTCAGCTCCCGGATCGTCGCGACGTGGGGACGTCCTTCGGGGCTCATCTGGACCAGTACCCCTTCCACGCGGCGGCGTCGCTGGACGATTGGCCGCGTCCGGGCGGTCATTTGGCCATGCGCTTCTTAAGGTGGCGTGGTAGGTTTGCCGTCGCTCACGAGCCCGCTCAAGGTGCTCTAAGCATGCCCTCCCGGCGCCACGGGGCGCCGCCGATCAAGGAGCCCGCCAGACCGATGAAGATCGCCGTCTGCGTCAAGGAAGTGCCCGACACCACCGCCGAGAAGAAGATCGACCCGTCCACGATGCGCCTCAACCGCGACGCGGGTGACCGGATGCTCAACGCGTTCGACCTGAACGCCATCGAGCAGGCCCTGCGCATGAAGGACGAGGGCGGCGAGGTCGTGTTGATCTCGATGGGCCCGAGCCGCGCGCTCGAGTCGATCCGCAAGGGCCTCGCCATGGGCGCCGACCGCGCCGTGCTGGTGTCGGACGACGCCGCAGCCGGGTCGGACCTGGTCGCCACCAGCTACGTGCTGGCGAAGGCACTGGAGCGCGAGGCCCCGGACGCCGTGATCTTCGGTCAGCAGGCCTCCGATGGCGACGGCGCGGTCATGTGGGCCGCGGTGGCCGACCGGCTGCGCATGCCGTTGATCTCGCAGATCTCCGAGATCGACGTGGCGGACGGCACGGTCACCGCCAAGCGCCAGACCGAGTTCGGCTACGACACGATCAGCGCGCCGCTGCCCGCGGTCCTCGCCGTCTCCGACGCGCTCAACGAGCCGCGCTACCCGTCGCTCAAGGGCATCATGGGCGCCAAGAAGAAGCCGCAGGACATTGCGACGCTGGCCGACCTGGGCGTCGAGCCCGATCGGGCCGGCGTGGCGGGCTCGCGCACCACCGTCAAGGCTGTCGCGCCGCCGCCGCCGCGCGGCGACAACCAGAAGATCGAGGACGACGGCTCCGGCGCGCAGAAGATCATCGACTTTCTGATGGAAAGGAAGCTGGTATGAGCACCCTCGTCTTCCTCGAGCACCACGGCTCGGGTATCCAGAAGGGGTCGCTCGGCGTCCTCTCCAAGGCGGTCTCGGTCGACCCCGACACGTCCGCGGTGCTGATCGGTGCCGACGTCTCGGGCCTGGTCTCCCAGGCGGCCCAGTACGGCGCCGCCACCGTCTACGTCGCCGAGGACGCCGCGCTGGCGGCCCCGCTGCCGCAGGCGCGCGTCGACGTGATCGCGGACCTCGTTCGTGACAAGGGCTTCGGCACGGTGCTGTTCGGCGCGTCCGTGCTGGCGGCCGACATCGCGGGCGGCCTGTCCGCGCGTCTCGACGCCGGCCTCAACTGGGACCTGATCGACATCGCGAGCGACGGCGGCGAGGTCGTGGGTAAGCGCGCCGCGCTCGCCGACTCGGTCTACGTGGACGCGGGCTGGACCAGCGAGCCGCGCATCGGCCTGTTCCGCTCCGGCTCGTTCGACCCGGTCGAGACCTCCGGCGCGGGCACGGTCGAGAACGTCGCCGTGTCGCTCGAGGACTTCTCGTCCATGGTCACCATGGTCGACCAGGCCCACGAGGAGCAGTCCGGCCCCTCCATCGAGGAGGCCGACATCCTGGTCGCGGGTGGCCGTGGCCTGGGCGCCCCGGAGGCCTTCGGGATCGTCGAGGAGCTCGCCGCGGCGCTGGGCGGCGCGGTCGCCTCGACCCGCGCGGTCGTGGACTCCGGCTGGTACCCCTACGCGACGCAGGTCGGGCAGACTGGCAAGACCGTCTCGCCCAAGCTCTACATCGGGTGCGGCATCTCGGGCGCCATCCAGCACAAGGTCGGCATGCAGTCCTCGCAGACGATCATCGCGATCAACAAGGACGGGAGCGCCCCGATCTTCGACTTCAGCGACTTTGGCGTCGTCGGCGACCTGCACGCGATCGTCCCCCAGCTGACCGCGCTCGTCAAGGAGCGCAAGGCCTGACGTCCACGAGGACGTGGCATGGCACGACCGGAGTCGCCGGGCCGCCCGGCGGTGGCTACCGGACCAGGATGTGGACGCAGTGGGCCACGTTGTCGCCGTCGTGCCACCCGCCGCCGTTCTGGGTCAGGGCGACTTTGGCGTCGGGGACCTGGCGGTCGCCGGCATCGCCCCGAAGCTGCAGGACCGTCTCGTAGATCTGCGCGAGCCCGGTCGCCCCGATGGGGTGGCCGCGGGCCAGGAGCCCGCCGCTCGTGTTGGCGGGGATGCGCCCGCCCAGGTTGACGGCGCCGGAGCGGATCAGCTCGCCTCCTTCGCCGAACTGGGCCAGGCCGATCTGCTCGTAGAGCTGCACCTCGGCCGGGGCGGCGGCGTCGTGGACCTCGACCACGTCGAGATCCTCAGGCCCGAGCCCGGCCAGGCGGTAGGCCTCCTGGCAGGCGAGCCACGCGCCCTTCTTGGGCTGGTGCTCGGGGGTCAGGCCGGAGCGGATCACCGACGCGGCGATCCTGATGCTGCGCCCGTTGCCATCCGGCGGCGTGGACGTGACCACGGCGGCGGCGGCTCCGTCGGAGACGGGCGAGCACATGTAGAGGGTGAGCGGCGCGACGATCTCGCGCGACGCCAGCACCTCCGCGATCGTGATCTTCGCGCCGTACTGGGCCAGGGGGTTCAGCATCCCGTTGGCCTGGTTCTTGACGACCACGGCGGCGCAGTCCTCGATCGTCGTGTCGCTCCAGTCCAGGTACTCCTGCGCGGCCTCGGCGTAGGAGTCCATGAGCGGGGAGCGCCCGGGCTCCGGGGGCGGCGCCTCCGCGACGTCGATGGCGCGGCCGATGGCCTCGAACGTCACCTCCTTGTCGGGATGGGTCATCTTCTCGGAGCCGACCGCGAGCGCGATGTCGCATTCGCCCGAGGCGACCGCGAGCCAGGCCGAGTGCAGGGCCGTGGACGCCGAGGCGCAGGCGTTCTCGACGTTGACGATCGACACGCCCTCGAACCCGAGCGGGCGCAGCAGGATCTGGCCCTTGACCATCTCCTGGCGCGTGATCGCGCCGGCCACGGCGTTGCCGAAGAACACCTTCTCGATGTCGGCCACGCCGATGCCCGCGTCCTCGAGCGCCTCGCCGACGGCTCCCGCGGTCAGGCTCTTGAGCGTCTCGGCCGGCTGCTTGGTGAAGATCGTCATCCCGACCCCGGAGATATAGACGTCCCTCATGAGCGGTGCGCCTCGATGTACGTCCAGCAGCAGCGGAAGTCCGGACGGCCGCCGAAGATCACGTCGAGCGCATGGCGGATGAGGGCGAGACGGTCATCGATCGCCTCGGCGGTCGCGGGCGCCCCGTCGATCTTCTCGGAGCCGCCGACCCAGCCGAGGACCGGCTCGTGGTAGGCCTTGAGCAGGTCGAACCAGTCGTCGATTGTGGCCGTGATCTGCTTCTCGCTGACGTTGGTGACCTCGAACCCGGCGTTCTCGAGCGCCGAGGTATAGAGGGCGAGCGGCCGCGGCGGCAGGAACACGCGGTCGCGAAACGCCAGATGGCGCCCGATGCGCTCATCGTCGTCGAGCATCTCGCGGTAGGCGGCGAAGCGCGGGTCCGTGCGCACGATGCCGACCGCGACCTCGTGGACCACGTAGACGGTCTCGTCGAGGATCCACTCGTTGGGGGCGGCGCGGAGGTTGCGGAGGTTGCCGGAGTTGATGAAGACTTTGCCGCCGGGGCGCAGGATCCTCGCCCACGACGCGAGCGTCTCGTCCAGGTTGGTGTAGAGGTGGATCGCGTTGGTCGACGTGAGCGCGTCGACCTTGCGGTCGAGGAGCGGCTGCTCGAGCACCTCGTCGATGAACTGCAGCCGCTTCTCGTCCTTGAGGTAGCGCATGACCCGGAACGCCAGGCGCGGGTCGCCCGCGAAGTGCTCCACGGCGACGCGCAGGAACTTGGGCGAGCTGTCGGCGATCAGCATGCCGATCTGCCGGTTGAACACCTGCTTGCGCAGGCGGTTGAGCAGGATGCCCGTCCCGCCGGAGTAGTCGATCAGGATGTCGCCGTCGCGCAGCTCGCGCGTCAGCCGCTCGACCGTGGGGTCCAGGTTCTCGTACCAGCCGTGGCCGTCGACGACGTCGTAGCTCAAGCCGAAGGTGTCGACCGGGGCTTGCACCCACGGCTCGTCGGGGATCGCCACCACGCCGTCCGGCCATGCGAACGTCGTCAGCGAGGCGCCCGAGGTGACCGGGCGGCACAGCGCGGCGTGCAGTTGGAGCAGCTCGCCGACCTGCGCACGCGGGCGCCGCCCCCAGCCGCACTCGGTCGCGATGCCGAAGCCGCGGTCGAGCACCTGCTGCGCCGCCGCGATCCTCTGGGTGGCCCCCTCCGTGCCGTCCTCGGGGTACACCACGCCGAGGTAGAGTTCCGTCTCGGCGCCGAGCCGCAGGTTGCCGAGCGGGGCGAAGTAGTCGCGGTCGGCCTCGGCCCGTCGCACCGGCAGGTGGACCCAGTTGAGGGGCCGTCCCATCCCGCCGGCGAGCACGTTCGATATCTCCACGAGCCGGGTCAGGTCGTCGGGCTCACGGTGGAGCCCCCGCTGGCTGTCGCCGTAACAGAGGTGGAAGCCCAGCTCGACCTCAGCCGGCACGCGCCTGCTGATCCGCAGGAGCCGCTCGACGATTCCCCCCTTGACGTCCTGGAACCAGACGGGGAAGAGGCCCTCGAGCATCAGGAACTCGAAGCTCGTACACCACTGGATCGCGAGCTGCCCCTCCGGCACGCAGGCCAGGATCTCGTCGAGCTCCTCCATCAGCCGCGCCTCGTATGCCACCTCGACGGCGGCCTGATCCTCGGTGCAGACGAACGCGCTGACCGGCACGATCGGCGTCGGCAGCGACACCTCGAAGCGGCATTCGTCGGGGATCACCCCGTCCAGCTTGAGCTGGGCGAACTCGCGATAGGAGCTATCGGCGGCGGCGGCGTAGCCCAGGGTGCCGAACGCGAGGGCTCTGCGGTCGGCGTCCTCGCGGATCCGCAGGCGCGGCAGGTGCCGGTAGGCGTCCGGCTCGGGCGGCGCCACCTCGAACTCGGGGCGGGAGCTCAAGACCGGGTACTGCCAGACGATCCAATCCGAGCGCGGGCCGGTCTCGCCGTCGGGGATCCGCCGCAGCCGTGTCCCGGCGGCCTCGCTGACCATGCGGAAGGTCTCTTCGGCGCTCCAGAGGGGAAGGCTTCCGACCAGGTGCATCCCGATGGGGAGCGTGCCGCGCTCGCCACGGCCCCGGCCCGCAGTTGAGCGTGTGCCTGCCGCGCGTGTGGCCATTGTGTCGGACCTCCTGAATGAGGATCGCTCGACCCTCGGAGGGCGACGATACAGACGGGTCTATCTCGCTGTCAACGAGGGCCCGTGGATCGTGCCGGATGCCCGGTCATATTCTCAGATGAAATTCGGTCGACCGCCTGCTGGGCCGCCTGTTACCGAACAATCTGCGGTGTACTTGCCATGATGACGAATCAAACGTACCTTTGCACTCCCTGAGATTCCAACGCGTACGGACGCAAGGCCGCACGACGAGCGGAGGAGCCAGAATGACCGCCGGTGACCCGACCACCCCGCGCACGTTCCAGTTCACCTCGGAGTCCGTCACCGAGGGCCATCCCGACAAGATCGCCGACCAGCTCTCCGATACGGTCCTGGACGCCGTGCTCGCGGAGGATCCGCTCGGGCGCGTCGCATGCGAGACGCTGATCACGACGGGCCTGGTCGTCGTCGCCGGCGAGATCTCGACCAGCGCGTCGATCGACGTCCAGCGGCTCGTGCGCAAGACGATCACCGAGATCGGCTACACGCGCGCCAAGTTCGGCTTCGACGCGGAGACCTGCGGCATCATGGTCGCGATGGACGAGCAATCGCCCGACATCGCCCAGGGGGGCGACGCCTCGTTCGAGGTCCAAACCGGGGGCGACGTGGACGCGCTCGACCGTGTCGGCGCGGGTGACCAGGGCATGATGTTCGGCTACGCCACGCGGGAGACCGACGAGCTGATGCCGCTGCCGATCATGCTCGCCCACAAGCTCGCCAAGCGCATGTCCGACGTGCGCAAGTCCGGCGCGTTACCGTACCTGCGCCCCGACGGCAAGACCCAGGTGACGGTCCGCTACGAGGTCGACGACGACGGCTGCCAGCGCCCGGTCGAGATCGAGCGGGTCGTGATCTCGACCCAGCACGGCGACGGGCTCGCGATGGACGCGCTGCGAAACGACCTGATCGAGCACGTGGTCGAGCCGATCCTGGCCGGCGACCACGAGAGCATGATCGACGTGAGCCGCATCGACCGGCGCGACTTCCTGTACGTCAACCCGACCGGCAAGTTCGTGGTCGGCGGGCCGATGGGCGACACGGGCCTGACCGGGCGCAAGATCATCGTCGACACCTATGGCGGGGCCGCGCCCCACGGCGGCGGCGCGTTCTCGGGCAAGGACCCGACCAAGGTCGACCGCTCGGCCGCCTACGCCGCCCGCCACGTGGCCAAGAACGTCGTCGCGGCCGGGCTCGCCGATCGCTGCCAGATCCAGGTCGCCTACGCCATCGGCGTCGCGCATCCCATGTCGGTCCTGGTCGAGTGCTTCGGCACCGCCAACGTGCCCCAGGCGTTGGTGGAGCAGCTCGTGAGCGAGCACTTCGACCTGCGCCCGGCGGCGATCCTGCGCGACCTCGACCTGCGCCGGCCGATCTACCGCGAGACCGCGGCGTACGGGCACTTCGGGCGCACGGGGGACGGCTTCACCTGGGAGCGCACCGACAAGGCCGACGCCCTGCGCCAGGCGGCCGGGCTGGCCCAGCCCGTCGCCGCGTCGGCGGCGGAGGCCTGACATGGCCGTGACGGTCGTCGGCTCGGTTGCGTTCGACGCGCTCGAGACCCCGTACGGCACGCGTGAGCGCATCCTCGGCGGCGCTGCGACGCACTTCTCGCTCGCGGCGAGCTTCTTCACCGAGGTCAACGTCGTCGGGGTGGTTGGGGACGACTTCGGTCAGACCGAGCTCGACGTGTTCGAGAAGCGCGGCAACATCGACATGAGTGATCTGGAGCGGGTGGCGGGTGAGCGCTCGTTTTTCTGGAAGGGCCGCTACGACGACGCGATGGACGTCGCGCAGACGCTCGACACCCAGCTCAACGTCTTCGCGACGTTCGACCCCAAGCTGTCGCCCGCCTCGTGCGGGGCCTCGTCCGTCTTTCTCGCGAACATCCAGCCGGACCTGCAGCGCCAGGTACGGGCCCAATGCGGGCACGCGAGGATCGCAGGGCTCGACTCGATGAACTACTGGATCGAGTCGGCGCGCGACTCGCTCCTGGAGACGATCGCCACCGTGGACGTCGTCATCCTCAACGACACCGAGGTCAAGATGCTGACCGGCGAACCGAGCCTCGCCGGGGCCGCGCGGTCGATCCGCGCACTCGGGCCGCGCGCCGTCGTCATCAAGCTGGGCGCCTACGGCGCCTGCACCTCGACCGTCAACGGCTTCTTCTTCGTCCCCGGCATGCCGCTGGAGACGGTGATCGACCCGACGGGCGCGGGCGACTCGTTCGCCGGCGGCTTCATCGGCTACCTCGACAGCCACGCCGCCGGCGAGCTCGGCGACGACGACTGCCTGCGCCGCGCCGCCGTGTACGGATCGGTGCTCGCGTCATACAACATCGAGGCGTTTGGCAGCGAGCGGATCCAGCGGTTGAGCCAGGGCGAAATCGAGAGCCGCTTCGTCGAGTTCCAGCGCCTGACGGCCGTCGCGCACCAGCCGCGCCGTGCCGGCGCTCGCCCGCTGCTCCAGCGCACCGCCGTCTGATCCCGAGGACCACGATGACCGACACCGCCGTCAGCGCGCCCGCCGCGGCGGACGAATCGGACCGTCACCGCTCCTGATCGGGTTCCCGCCCCGCGCCACCCCGGGGCGGCGGGCGGGCCGACGCTGGCCGTGGGTGCTCGCGCTCGTCGCCCCCATGCTCGTGCTCGCGACCGTGCTCGACACCCACGCGATCATCGTTCCCGAGGGCGCGGCGATCGCGATGGGGGTCTGGGTGCTCGGGATCCCGGGGTGGATCGTGTCGCGCCCGGGGGTCGCTCTGCTGGTGCCGGTCTGCGCGCTCATCGGCGTCCTGGTGGAGCGCTCGGACCTGCCGACCTGGGTCGCGGTGTCGGCCGCCGCGGTCGCTGCGCTCCTGGTGCTGCACGCCTGTGACAGTCGCCTGGTGCCCGCGCTCTCGGCGGCGGTGCTGCCGGTCGTCTTCGACGTGCGCGCCTGGAGCTACCCGCTCGCCGTCCTCGTCATCTGCGCCGTCGTCGCGGCGGCGATGCCGTGGCTCGTCCCGCCGCGCGTGACGGGCTCGCGGCACGCCACCGGCCGCTACCCAGGGTCGATCGTCGGCGCCGGCGCCGCGATCATCACGGCGTGGGCGATCGTCGCGGGGGAGCTCGCCGGGCTGTCCGCGGCTGTGCTCGCGCCGCCGCTTCTGGTCTCGGCACTCGAGTGGCTCGGGCAGCAGGACGCCCGCCGGGCGCACGCGGGCCTTCGCCGGTGTGCGCTCCTGGTCGGCGCGGCGCTCGCCGGATCGGTTGCGGTCCCGATCATTCCCGTCGCGTGGATCGCGGGCTGCCTCGCGGTCGCCGTCACGGTCGGGCTGATGCGCGTCCTGGCGACCTGGCACCCGCCCGCGCTCGCCATCGCGCTGATCCCGCTGATCCTCGCGTCCCCGGCGCGGGACCCGCTCGACTTCACCCTCGCCATCGCCACCGGCGCCGGGGTGCTGTATCTCGCCACGTACGCCGTCGCAGCGGCGATCGCGGCGCGTGGCCGCGTACCATCGACCTGACCGTGGCAGCAAACGTCGAGAGCAAGACGCGCTGCGCCGACCTGCGGGTCGTGGCGGCGCTGGCCGCGTCGCTCGGCGCCGAGTACCGCGGCCTGCTCGAGCAGGTGGACACCTACTTCCGCGTCGGACGGGGGCGACTCAAGCTTCGCGAGATCACGCACCACACTCCCGACGGCGCTGCGCTGCAGAGCACGGAGCTGATCCGCTATGAGCGCCCCGACCAGGGCGGCGCGCGGGTGAGCCTGTACGAGCGCACGCAGGTCGCCGACGCGGCGGCCTGCCGGACGCGCCTCGAGGCCGAGCACGGCCTGCGCGGAAGCGTGCGCAAGTGTCGGGACCTGTGGACATGTGACGCGACCAGGATCCACCTGGACCACGTCGAGGGGCTCGGTGACTTCGTGGAGCTTGAGACCGTCAGCGCGGGGACGCCGACCCCGGCCGACCGGCGCGAGCACGATCGACTCGCGACGGCGCTCGGCCTCGACCCGGGCGCCACCGTCGACTGCTCCTACATCGACCTGATCGAGCGTGAGTAGACGTCGTCGTCTCGAGTATGTACGCTAGGTGCTCATTTTGGAGGTTGCCGCTCCCCCCGGACCCTGGCGGAGGCGCTCCTTCCAGTCGAGCGAGGTGATTGCGAATCGTTTGTCTGGTGACCCGCCGGATTTTCGCGCACGACCCAAGGCTGTGATCCGCTCACGTCCCCCGATGCGCGCGGCACAGAGATCGGCGGGTGGGGCAGGAGTCTGGTGGGGCTCAGATGGCGGGAGGCGGTGCGGCCTCATGTCCGAACCCCTTGCTACAAATGTTGTCCATCAGCGGGCTGTGGGGACGGGTCGTCTGGCGAGAGTAAGACAGGTCGGTATCATGGACGGAGCGAGCGAGATGGGTGAGACTATGGAACGCAACGGCAGGGACGCACGCGAGCGCATCCTCGACACGGCATACGAACTGTTCTCGCGCAACGGCATCCGTGCCGTGGGCGTCGACCGAGTGATCGCCGAATCCGGTGTCGCGAAGATGACCCTGTACCGGCATTTCGCGTCCAAAGACGATCTCGTACTGGAGTTCATGCGCCGGCGCGAGGCGCGGTGGACGAAGGAATGGCTGCAGGGTGAGGTCGAGCGGCGGGCCGACGAGCCCGACGAGCGGCTCCTCGCCATCTTCGACGTCTTCGACGACTGGTTCAGGCAGGACGACTTCGAGGGCTGCACGTTCGTCAACGTGCTCCTCGAGATGGCCGACGGCGCGAGCCCGTTGCGCCAGGCCAGCATCATCCACCTCGCGAACATCCGCACGTTCCTTCAGGGGCTTGCCGCCGACGCGGGCGTCGCCGACCCCGACGACTTCGCGCGCCGCTGGCACATCCTGATGAAGGGGTCGATCGTGTCAGCAGGCGAGGGCGACCGCGACGCCGCGCTGCGGGCGCAGTCGATCGGCAGGCTCATACTCGCCAACGAGCGGGCGAGTGCGCCGGCCTGAGACCGGGCCTCGATGTGTCCGCGCAGGCGCCGGACGCTCCATGGTAGTTTGATTCGGCAGCATGCCGACGAATCCGGAGAATATTCGCTCGACGATGCCGTATGTGCCCCTGGATCGCGTCGACCGCGAGCTCGTGGTCGCCCTGCAGAAAAACGCGCGGATCTCGAATAAGGATCTGGCGGCGCTCGTCGGCCTTTCCCCGTCGACGTGCCTCGAGCGGGTGCGACGGCTGCGTCGGCGCAAGGTCCTGCGGGGCTTCCACGCCGCCGTCGACCCGGCGCTCCTGGGCCGGCCGACCCAAGCCCTCATCTCCATCCGGCTGCAGGTTCACCACCGCGACCTGATCGACGACTTCTACGAGCACATCGTGGGTCTGCCCGAGTCGATCGCGGTGTTCCACGTCACGGGCTCCGACGACTACCTCGTCCACGTCGCCGTCGAGGACAGCGAGCGCCTGCGGGCGCTGGTGCTCGACGACCTGACCGCCCGGGACGAGGTCGAGCACGTGGAGACGCGCTTGATCTTCAAGGCCGTGCGCAAGACCGCGATCGAGCCGCTCTCCGACGACCGCACCTGATCCTGGCAACACCTCAAGAATTCCTTGCACAGAGGGAGACCCGTCTGTATCGTCGCCGTTCGGGCGCGTCGAATGACGTCACCCGCGCCACCGAGCGGAGGCCATCTGCCTCGACGCATGGACGAGATGAATTGAGTCGACAGCCGGCTCGCATCAGGCCGGCGACGGAAAGGGAGAATCATGGGATCCTATGATCCGAGAAGCGCCACCGGCATCCCCAGTGAGCCGGTCGGCTCGCTGCCCCGGCCCTCCACGCTCCAGGCGGCCTACGCCGACTATGACGCGGGCAAGATCACCAAGGAGCAACTCGAGGCCCAGCAGGACGTGGCGGTCAAGGACTCGATCGAGAAGATGGAGGCGACCGGGTCGCCGATTGTGTCGGACGGCGAGCAGCGCTGGTCGAGCTTCGCGACGTACCCGATCACCGACACGCTGGCGGGCACCGGCCTGGCCGACAGCCTCGCCGGCGACGGCGGGCAGTTCTTCGCGATCTTCGCCGACGGGCACGGGCGTCAGTTGCCGCGCCTCGCCAAGGGGCCGTTCCGCTACAAGACGTTCGCGGCAGACACCCTCAAAAAGTCGATCCCGTACGCAACCAAGCCGATGAAGCAGGCGGTGATCGCGCCATCGATGCTCGCGCTGCTGTACCCGCTGAAGGATCCGGTCGACGGCTACTCGCGCGAGCAGTTCGAGCAGGACATCGTGCAGGAG
>JBKKDD010000016.1:0-5422 GCA_046708705.1 Miltoncostaeaceae bacterium
CACCCCGATCCCGGATGCACCCGAATACCTCGATCGGGACATCGGCGTCCGCGGCACGCTGACCTCGAGTCCTGAGCAGTACACCTACCCCGTCTACCACGTGTCGAGTGCGACGAAGCGTCGCACCGTCGCCGTCAGCGGCTGGTTCTCGAACGTCGTCGACGGGGGCCGGCGGCTCGTCAACCAGCGGGCCGGAACCACGGAGCTGCCGATTCCCGACGCGGCGCAGGCCGCCGCCGGCAGCGATGCCCAGATCATCCTGATCGACCCGGCGACCGGTGACGAGTGGGGCGCGTCGAACCTCACCGAGGTCGGCGACGGGACGTTCGAGGCATGGAACGCGTACCACTACTCGACCAAGTGGTCAGGCGTCCCGCCGTCAGACGACGAGGGGCAGCCGTTCTGGCTTCGCGGCGCGGGCGTCCCTTACCTCACCGGGCTGGTCCGGCCCTGCGAGATCCGCCGCGGGCGAATCGACCACGCGCTCGCCTTTGCGTATGACGCCCCGTCTGGCGAGCACGTCTACCCGGCCACAAAGTCCGACGGCGAGGGCCCGGGCGACGCCCTCCCCGAGGGGTCGCGCCTGCAGCTCAATCCGGACCTGTCGGCCACGGACCTCGCCGCTCTCGGTTGCGACGGACCATGCCTGACGATCGCCCGCGCCCTACAGCGGCACGGGATGTACGTCATCGACAACTCGAACCGTCCCAAGGTGATGCTCGAGTACGAGGGCACTGCCGGCTGGCAGGGCCTCGTCGACGAGGACACCGTCAGCCCGATCCCGTTCTCCGAGTTCAGGGTGGTCGCGCCGGAGGGCTCGAGCTGAGGCTGAACGCGGCACCAGGCGCGCCGGCGGGGGCGATGTCCCCGCGTCCGGTCTAAGCGGGCGTATTCCGATGAGCGATCCGACGCCCGACTCCGAGACCGCCGGGCGGCGCTCGTCATTTTTGCGGTCTGCCGTCGGGACGTTCGGGACGAACCTGCTGGTCGCCATCCTCTCGCTGGTCAACGTCCTGATCGTCGCGCGGAGCATCGGCGCCGCGGGGCGCGGCGAGGTCGCGTTTCTGATCACGATCGCGTCGCTCGCGGCGTTCTTCGGCGCGACCGGGGTGCAGGACGCCACTGGCAACATCGGCGGATCGGAGCCCGCGCTGCGCCCACGCCTGGCGACCAACGCGGTCGTATTCGCCGGGGTCTTCGGCGCGATCGTTGCGCTCGTGATCGCGGCCCTCGTCATCGCGTTTCCCGCCGTCGGCGGTGACGGTAGCCGGGTCCTGGTGTGGATCACGCTCGCCTGCATCCCCGCGATCATTCTCAGGTGGTACCTCAACTTCCTGGTGCAATCGGACTACCACTTCGCGATCACCAACGCGGCGTGGATCGCCGGCCCGCTGACGACGGCGATCACCAACGGCACCCTCGCCGTGACCGGCCAGCTGAGCGTCACGACCGCTATCGCCGCGTGGATCGGCGGGCAGTTCCTCGGCACATCCCTCCTGGTGTGGTTTGTGGCCAGGCGGATCGGGTTCGGGCGGCCCGACGCGCGCCTTGCGCGACGCTCGCTCGCGTTTGGCGCGAAGACCCACGTGGGGCACACCCTCGAGATCGGCAGCTACCGGCTGGACCAGTGGTTCATCGGCTCGATCTCAGGCTCCAGGGAGCTCGGCCTCTATAGCGTCGCGGTTGCCTGGGCGGAGGTACTGTTCTACCTGCCCGGCGTCCTCGTGATGATCCAGCGCCCGGACCTGGTCCGCGCCGACCCGCAGGAAGCGGCGCGGCTCGTGCAGCGGCTGCTGCGCGTCACGATCCTGCTGGCGCTGCCGCTCGCCGCGCTCCTCGTCCTCGCAGCGCCGTTCCTGTGTACGACGGTGTTCGGCGACGAGTTCGCCGGGTCCGTCGACGACCTGCGCGTCCTCGCCCTGGGCGTGGGCGGGATCACGTTCATGGCGCTGATCGGCGCCGCCCTGACCGCCCAGCGCAGGCCGATGCTGACGACAGCAGCAGCCGCGTGCGCATTCGTGTTGACGATCGTCCTCGCCCTCGCTCTGATCCCGCCGCTCGGCGGCCTCGGCGCCGCGATCGCGACCAGCGTTGCATGGACCGGGGGTGGGATCGCGATCGCGATCATCTTCTCGCGTGCCCTGCGCACGGAAATCGGGAACCTGGTTCCCACCTCGGCGGACATCCGGTGGATACGATCCCAACTGGCCGGAAGGATCCGAGATCGACGCGCCTGAGCCGCGACCAGTGCGTCTGGGGATCTACTCGGACCAGACCTACCGTCGCTCCCCGGACGGCGCCATCTCGACCAACCGGGCGTTCATCCGGTTCGTCACCGCGCTCCCTCCGCGTGCCGACGTCGTGATCGTCGGGCGGCTCGACCCGGAGCCGGGGTCGGGGCCGTACACGCTGCCGAGGCACGGCGTGCGGTTCGTGCCGCTTCCCCATTACCGCAAGATCACGTCGGTCGGGCGAATGCTCAAGGTCACCCGGGCCTCGTGCAGGGCTTTCGGCCGGATGCTCGATGACGTCGATGCCGTCTGGGTCTTCGGGCCGCAGCCGCTCGCCGTCGTGTTCGCCGTCATGGCTCGACGCCGGGGCACTCCGCTCGTGCTGGGCGTCCGCCAGGAGTACGTCGCCTACATCCGAAACCGCCTCCCGAGCCGGTGGTGGAGCTGGGCGTTGGGGGCGGCATGGACGCTCGAGAGGGTGTTTCGGCTGCTCGCGCGGCGGGCTCCCACGGTCGCGCTCGGACGGGAGATCGCCGATTCATATCGGCGAGGAGCCTCGGTTCTCACGACCGGCTTCTCGCTCGTCGGCAACGCCGACGTCGTGCCGGTGGGCGAGGCGCTCGCCAGATCCTGGGAGGGGGAGCTTCGGATCGTCTCGGTCGGGCGTCTGGACCCAGAGAAAAATCCGATGCTGCTGCTCGACATCCTGGAGTCGGCGCGCGCTGCCGGGGGGCCGTGGCGGTTGTCCGTCGCCGGCGACGGTCCCCTTCGTCCGATGATGGAGCAGGCGACCCGAGATCGGAGCCTCGACGACGTCGTGGAGTTCCTCGGCGAGGTCCCGAACGGAGCCGAGCTGTGGGATCTCTACCGCGGGGGTAACGTGTTCCTGCACGTCTCGCTGACGGAGGGGCTTCCCCAGGTGCTGTTCGAGGCGCACGCCGCGGGCCTACCGGTGGTCGCAACCGCTGTCGGGGGCGTCGCGGCTGCGCTCGACCATGGACGCACCGGCATCCTGATCCCGCCGCGGGCCGCGGCTCCTGCTGTCGCCGCCCTGGAGCGCCTTCGCGCTGAACCCGCCCTCCGCGAGGATCTCATCCGGGCGGGCCACCGCGCGATCGCCGACGAGACCATGGAGCGCCAGCTCGATCGGGTCGCGCGGTTCGTATACGACGAGGTGGTTTCCCCGTCGCGCGTTCACCGGGTGCGGGACGCGACCTTCCGAGGGCCTGTGACATAGCGGAACCTGGAGAGCGGGATGGGGCCGACGGTGCGCGAGTTCAGCACGCCGCCCCAGCGGGCGGTCCCGCCGAACTCGGCGATGAGCTTGGGCCGGCCCGAGTTGTCGATGACGTACATGCCGTACTTCTGAAGTGCCCGTGCGATGGTGAAACAGGCGCCGGCACACCCCCATCGGCGGATCTGCGCCGGCGTGATCTTGGGGTCGAGCTGCAGGCGTGCCCCTTCCGGGAGGTCGCGCGGGTCGTCGCTGCCGCCGTCTGACTTGGTCGCAGGCGCGACGAACGATCCGCGCGGGGCGTCGTAGGCGAACGCCAATGCGTGGTCGATGCGCCCTGCGGCGATCTCGCACGGTCTGACCAGGCCGGCCAGGTACGGCACACCGGCGCCACGGTTCGCGAACGACCCTCCGTTGGCGGCGCGGGGTGGCACCCCGGACCATCGCGTGTTGTAGTGGTAGACATTCCACGCGCGGTAGCCGCCGGCGGTTCGCGTGAAGTGCGACGCCCCCCACTCGTCTCCGGTCGTGTGGTCGATCAGGATGATCTGCGCGTCGTTCCCTGTCGCGGCCGCCGCTCCGGCGGGGATGGGCAGGCTGACGCTCCCGCCGCGCTGGTTGACGAGCTTGCGCCCACCGTCCGTCACGTTCGAGAAGTACCCTGAGATGCGCACCGATCGCCGTGGGGTCGTCGCGCTGACCGCGTAGACCGGGTAGGTGTACTGGTTCGGATCGGAGCTCAGGGTCCCGGTGAGCGCCCGGATGTGGAAACCGCTTCGCTTGTGGGGCGCCGCCCGGCCGATCGGGGTGTTCCACGGGCTCGTGTCCGAGTACGGGCGCGGGCAGCCGTCGTGGGCAGCTTTCGCGACGGACGGCCGGTCGATGCCCACCGCGACCCCGACGGCCATGGCGACGGCGATCGCAACAGCCGACCAGCGTGCGGCGATCCGCGGGCCGGGAATGACAGGGGATGTGTTCAGCTCGGGTTCCGGCCCCGGGAAGCAGCCATACGACGACGGTAACAGAGGGCCTGGCGAACCCCTGCCCGCCCCGGTGCCAGGGAACCACGCCAGATCTCAGTCTCAGGTCCCGGCCGGGTCGGCAGATCGGGTGTGGACGGCGATGATCCGCTCGCCCCGAATGGCTTGCGAGGCGGCGTCGGGTGCGGGCGAGGCCGCGGACGCCAGGGCCATGACCGCACCGCAGATCCCGATGAGGACCCAGAAGTAGCGCTCGAAGGCCAGCGTGAGAAACATGCCGGTGATGACGTAGCCCGCGAGCGCGATGATCATCGCCGTCGCGATGCGTGCAAGTGTTGGGTCCGTATCGAGGCAGCGTCGGCGCGCCCGGGCCAGGCCTGCGAAGGCGGTCACGAGGATCGCGAGGAAGACGGCCAGTCCGGCCAGGCCGACCTCGGCCGCGGCGCTCAGGAACATGTTGTGGGCCTCGCGCATGGCCTCGGCACCGCGGTCCGGGCCGACCCTGACCGACGTGTGCGCCTCGAGCCCGAGGCGCTTGATGTACTGCTGGTAGTAGGACGGGAAGACACCGGGCCCGACGCCGAGGACCGGGTGATCGGCGACGACGAGCGCGGCCGCGGCCATCTCGCCGGCGCGACCACGTACCGCCTGGTCGGCTGCCTTCGAGCTGCCCTCCTGCTCGGTGGCCCCGGTCAGGCTCGATCCGATGCTCGCGACCCGCTCCCGATAGTCGGGCACCACCGCGAGCGCAACGGCCGCGGCGAGCGCGATCACGAGTACCTGTGAGCCCTTGACGTACCGAAACGCCATCGCAAGGCCCAGCATCAGCACGAGCGCGAGGGCGCCGCCGCGCGAGTACGAGAGCACGAGGCCCCCGAGCACCGCGAGAGTCGCCACGATGGCGACCAGGCGAAGCCGGCGCGAGCCGCCGCGAAGCGCGATCAGCCCGATCGGTATGAGGGGCACCAGGATCTGGG
>JBKKDD010000017.1:0-4758 GCA_046708705.1 Miltoncostaeaceae bacterium
CCACCGGCCCCTCGCCGAGCGCGTCCGGCGCGACGGATGACTCCTGGCCTGGGATCTCCGGGGACTCCCCCGGTTCCGGCTCCACGATCCCGGGCGCCGCGGCGCCCGGCGGCGCAGGGGGGTCGAAGGGCGGCTCCTCCAGGACCAGCTCCTCGACGTCCGGATCGACCGCCTCCGGGACGATCTGCTCCTGACGGGGGTCAGGCGCCGGTGGCGCCGCGGCGGGCTCGGCATCCCGCGGCGATCCCGCGAGCAGGTCGTACACCGACGGGCCGGTCTCCTCGGGCCGGCCCGACGGCATCAGGTCGGCGTACGGCGATACGGGCGCGGCGGGCGGCTCCGATCGCACCGGCGGGGGCGCGACGCCCGCGCGGGGCATCGGCGCAGGGGGCGGGGGGACCGGGCCGGCAACGGGGGTCGGGGCCCCGATGAGCGCCTCGTCGCGCACCAGCGCGGCGTATGTTGCGGCGGCGGCGATTGCGGCGGGGATGACGTAGCGCAGACGCACAGGATGACCTTTCGACCGTGGCTCCCACGACGCGCCACCAGCGACGCGTCGAGGCACGCAATGCGCGGACCCGTCTGGCATCTTCGCCCCGGATCGTGTGGATCCTGCGCATCTGAGGGGCGTGCACGCGCCACTCCGGTTCAGGCGGGCGGCGACTCCAGGCGGGCGATGCGGTGCTCCAGCTCGGCCAGGCGCATCCGCAGGTCGTCGACGTCGCTGCGCCGGGCCAGGCCGATCTCCTGGAACGCCGCCTGCGCGCCGTCCTCCAGGCGGCCCATCAGGCCCGGCTGAGACGGCGATCCCTCGCCACGCAGTCGTGCCGTCAAGCGCGTCACCACCGCCATGCCGTCGTCCGCGCCCAGATGCCCGCGCGCGACCAGGTCGGCGACGATACCCTCGGCCTTCTCCACGGTCAGGGCGGCGGCGCCCACCGAGAGGTAGATGGCCTGCTCGACCGTCTCGCGCAGCCCGATCATCGCTTGCGCTTGCGCCGTGCGGTCTGGTGACGCCTTGGACGGTGCGGTGGCGGCGCGGATCCTCCGTCCCCGCCACTGCCTCCGGGCCGCGCGGGCGTTTCGTCATCATCGACGCCCGAGTCGGCAGCGGGCGTGCCGTCCTCGCGTACGAGCCGCGGAGGCGTCTCGTCGCCATCGACGTCCGTGTCCGCAGCGGGCGCGTCGTCGTCCTCACCGGTGGACGGGCCGAGCACCGGCGGCTCCGCCGGCGTGCCGTTGAGCGACGACGGCTCGGGAGCGTCGTCGATGAAGCCCGGCTCGTCGGTGGCGCTCGAGCTCGCCGTCGCGGTCGCGAGTGCCCGGTCGGCACGGTTGAACGCGCTGACGTCCATGATGTCGGCGTCGACGGTCGCGGCACGGGCGGCCTTACGCTCCCTGCGAGCCGCGGCCTTGACCTGATCGGGCTCGCGTTCCTTCCACAACGCCGCAATCGGCGCCGAGATGAAGATCGACGAGACGCCACCGGACAGGATGCCGATGAGCAGGGCGAACGAGAAGTCGCGCAGCGTCTCACCACCGAACGCCAGCAGCACAACGATCGGCAGCAGCGTCAGGACCACGGTGATGATCGACCGCGTCAGCGTCTCGTGGACGGAGCGGTTGACGATGTCGCGATACGGCCGCCCGCGCATCAGCGGCACGTTCTCGCGGATCCGGTCGAACACGATCACCACGTCATAGAGCGAGTACCCCAGGATGGTCAGCAGGGCCGCGACGGTGGCGCCGGTCACCTCCAGGCCGAACACCGAGTAGATCGACAGGGCCAGCCACACGTCGTGGACGACCGACAGCAGGGCCGGCAGGGCGAGCTTGTACTCGAAGCGCAACGTCAGGTAGGCGATCATCGCCAGGAACGAGAAGATGGTCGCGTAGATCGCGTTGCGCACGATGTCCTGGCCGAACGTGCGCCCCACGCTCGTGATCTGGGGCTCCGGCGCCGGGCCGAACTTCGCGGTCAGCGCGTTGAGCAGCTCGGTGTCCTTCCCGCCGGTCAGCGTCTCGGTGCGGATCTTGAACCCGGTGACGTTCGCGCCGGCAGCGTCCTGGGCGGTGTACTTCTGGATGATCGCGTCCGGGTAGCCCAGGCCGCTCGCCACGTCGCGAATGCCGTTCTCGTTCGCGCCCTGCTGGGTGAACGCGACCTTGACCTCGGTCCCGCTCTTGAAGTCCAGGCCCGGGTTGAGCCCGTTGAAGCCGATCACGATGATCCCGAGGAACATCGGGATGAACGAGATCCCGAGCCAGAACTTCCACTTGCCGACGATGTCGAGCTTCCACTTGATCTCGCGGGCCTGCAGGCCCATCAGGCGGTCGTTGCGGAACATTTTGGTCTCGACCAGAAGACCCAGTGCGCCCTGCGTGGCGATGATCGCCGTGAACAGGGACAGCAGCACGCCGATGATCAGCGTGAAGGCGAACCCGCGCGGACCGGCCGTGGCGAACAGGAAGATGATCGCCGCGGTGACGAGGGTCACGATGTTGGCGTCGACGATGGCGCTGAGGCCGCGTTTGTAGCCGTTCAGGATCGCGGTGCGCGGCGGCCTGCCGGCACGCGCCTCCTCGCGCACGCGCTCGAAGATGACGACGCTCGCATCGGCCGCGACGCCGATCGTCAGGATCAATCCGGCGATGCCCGGCAGGGTCAACGCGATCGGCACGAGCTTGGCGATCGCCCAGAAGTACAGCCCGTAGATGACGAGCGCGCCGCAGGCGATCAGGCCGAGCAGGCGGTAGTAGGCGACCAGGAAGATCATCACGATGATCAGGCCGATCAGGCCCGCGAGGAGGCCCTGGCGCAGCGACTGCTCGCCGAGCGTGGCGCCCACGATCGAAGTGCTGACGCGGTCGAGGTTGACCGGGATCGCGCCCGAGCTCAGCTGGTCGGCGAGCGTCCGCGCCGTGGTCTCGGTGAACCCGCCACCCGAGATCTGGGCGCTGTCGCTGTCGATGCCGGCCGGGTTGTCCTCGAACGACACGTACGGGTTGGAGATGATGACCCCGTCGAGGGCGATCGCGAACGTCCAGAACCGGTCGGTGCCGGTGCCGCTGCCCCCCTCCGCCAGCGCGCCTTGCACGATCTCGCGCGTCACGGCCGCGAACTTGTCGCGCCCGGCGTCCGAGAACTGCATCTCGACGAGTGGCTCGTTGGTGGCGGAGTCGAAGCCGATGTTGGCGCTCTTGATGTCGGGACCCTGCAGGCCCGGGACGTCGTTGAGCAGGATGCAGTTACCGCCGCCGCCGCACGGGGTGATGGTCGTGCCGCCGCTGCCCTGGCCGTTGGTCAGGATCACGAACCCGGCCTTCAGCGTGACGATCTCGAACTTCGAGGGATCCTGCGCGTACTCCTGGCTGGCCGCCTGGGTGCGCTCGGTGGCGTCCAGCAGCGCGATCAGGTCGTCCTTGGTCGGCGCCGGCCCCACGATCCAGGTGTGCGCCGCGTCCTTCCTGAACAGGTAGACGCTCTCGGTCTTGCCGCTCCCCGCCTTGGGCGTGGCCTCGTTGCCGTACGCGATCAGGTCGTACAGTTGGGTCGTGCCGGTCAGCGGGTTGGCCGGGTTGGGTCCCACGACCGGCTGGTAGCCGACCAGGTTGGGTTGGAAGGCGTAGAACGCGAGCTGCGCGGGCTTGACGAGCGACTCGACGACCGCGGGGTCCTCGACGTCCGGCAGCGAGACCTGGATGCCGTCCGTGCCGATCTGCTGGATCTCGGCTTCGGTGACGCCGAACCCGTCCACCCGGTTGCGGATCACCTGGATGGCTCGGCGCATCGAGTCGTCGTTGACCTCGGCGGTCGCGGTCGGGGTGGCCTTGTAGATGGCCTGCGCGCCGCCCTTGAGGTCGAGCCCCAGCACGGTGGGCTTCATCGTGACGACCACGATCGAGCCGGCCAGCAGGCCGAGCACCAACAGGACGAACCAGAGGGACCGCTTGTGAATGCTCATCTGGTCACTACTCGGATGTGGCGGCCGGATCGGTCGTGGTCGGCTCGGTCGCATCCTCGAGCTCCGGCTTGCCCGTCACGACCGTTCCGATCGAGGATGCGGCGATCCGGATCTCGGTGTCCTCGGAGATCTCGATCAGCACCGTCCCGCCCTCCTCGATCTCGGTGACCGTGCCGTACATGCCCGAGAGCGTGACGATCTCGGTGCCGGGCGTCAGGCTTCGCTGCAGCTCCTGCATCGCGAGCTGCCGCCGCTTCTGGGGGCGGATCGCCAGGAAGTAGAAGAAGGCCACGAACACCGCGATGAGCAGCAGCGGCTGAAGCGCTTGCATTCTGGGTGGGTATCCTCGGGTGGGGAACGGAGATTTGACGTTAGCAGACCCCCTCGGACCCCCCGAGTACGCACGTCAGAGCCCGTTGCGCGCTCCGGGTCCGTGGAGAACGGGCTGCACCGTCTCGGTCCGTTGCACTCGTCATCCGACACAGCCGGTACTCCTCGACGAACCCTTGCTAACGTGCCGCCCCGTGACGAGCGCGGTCCACACGGTCGGGGTCAGTCCACGTTCACGGTGGTGGGATCTCGCGCGCTTCGTGCTGGCGTTCCTGCTCCTGATGTTCTTGTACGAGCTGGCACGGGACTTCGTGTCGCTGGGCGAGCCCGCGACGGCCGCATACGAGAACGCCGATCAGATCATCGCGGCCGAACGCGCGATGGGCCTGTTCGTCGAGGCCGACCTGCAGAGCGCGATCCACGCCATCCCGGGCGGACGGTTCGCGACGACCTGGTTCTACAC
>JBKKDD010000018.1:0-18174 GCA_046708705.1 Miltoncostaeaceae bacterium
CGCCGCGCTCGTCGTCGGCGCGCCCGCCGACGCCCTGGATGCCCTGGACCGCAGCCCGGAGGGCCGCGCGTGGCGTGAGCGTTTCGAGGCGTTCCTGGGTGAGTACGGCCACCGCGCCCAGCTGATCGAGCTCTCCGCGCCGACCTGGCTTGAGGAGCCGGCGTTCGCCGTCGAGAACCTGCGTCGCTACCTGACCGCCGACGCCGCCGACCCGGAGGGGCAGCGCGAGCGTCTGCTCGCCGAGGGGCAGGAGCTGGTGCGGAGCGCGCGCGAGCGGATCGCCAACGATTCCGGGCTGCTCGCCGCATTCGACCACGCCTACGAGACGGCCCTCGCCGCGTGGCCGTTGGAGGAGGACCACGCCTTCTACATCGACCAGCGCTCCCTCGCCGGTGCCACGCGCCGCGCATTCCTGCGGCTCGCCACGAACCTCGCCGGGCACGGGCGCATCCTCACCCGCGACGACATCTGGTACCTCGACTTCGACGCACTGCGTGACGGCATCGCCGGCGACGACCTGTCGGGACGAGTCGCGGCGTCACGACGCCAGTACGCCGAGGACAGCCTGCTCGACGCGCCGCCGCTCTTGGGCGCGCCGCCCAACCCCGACGCCCCCGTGGACCCGGGCCTCGTCAAGTTCTTCGGCAAGCCCGGCCCGCCCGAGCTGGACGGCCAGATCCTGCGCGGATCTGCCGGCTCGCGTGGCCGCGTGGAGGGGATCGCGCGCGTCGTGCGCTCCGTGGACGACTTGCACCTCGTGCAGCCCGGCGAGATCCTCGTCTGCCGCTCCACGACACCGCCGTGGACGCCGGTGTTCGCATCGATCGCCGCCCTCGTCACCGACACCGGTGGCGTGCTTGCCCACGGCGCCATCGTCGCCAGGGAGTACGCCATCCCGGCGGTCATGGGCACGAAGATCGCAACGCAGATCATCCACGACGGCCAGCGGATCACGGTCGACGGCGACGCCGGCGAGGTGTTCATCGCCTGATGTATCGACACCCCCGCGTGAGCGTTGCGGCACGTGGAGGCGGCGGGGCGGCGGCGTGCCTCTGCACGGCCGCCGCCCTCGTCCCCCTGAACTCGACGATGATCGCGATCGCGCTGCTCGACATCGAGCGCGACATGGACGTCTCGGTGGGCGCGGCCACGTGGCTCGTCAGCGGCTATCTCGTCGTGATGGCGCTGGCCCAACCCGTGGGCGGGCGGATCGGCGATGTCCTGGGGCACCGCCGCACGTTCCTGGCCGGGTTGGGTGCGTTCCTCGCGGCGTCCGCGCTCGCCACGTTCGCGCCATGGTTCGCGGCGCTCGTCGCGCTGCGCATGGCACAGGCGCTGTTTGGTGGGCTCATGCTCCCCAGCGCGTCGGCGCTGCTTCGCGAGATCGTCCCGACCGAGCGGCGCGGACGGATGTTCGGGTGGTTCGGGACGGTCATGGGGCTCGCGGCGGCGGTCGGGCCGGTCCTGGGCGGCAGCCTGGTCGCGGTCTTCGGGTGGCGGGCGATCTTCCTGGTCAACCTCCCGGTTGGCGCGGTTGCGATGGTGATGGCGCTGCGGGCGCTGCCACGCGAGAGGCATGACACGCCGGTACGGGGATTGAGCTTCGACCTGCCGGGAGCCGCCGCGTTCACAGGGTTCGTCGGCGCGATCGTCGCTGCGCTGTTTCTCGCCACCGACGGGGTGCAGCGGTGGCTGCCGGCCGTCGGTGCCGCCGCGGTGTTCCTCGTGGTCTTCATCCGCATCGAACGCCAGGTGCGCGACCCGTTCGTCGCGCTGTCGTTGTTCAACAGCCGCCCCTACGTGGGAGCCACGGCAACCGTGCTGCTCCACAATCTCGTGATGTACTCACTGCTGCTGATCGTGCCGATCCTGGCGGAGCGCGAGCTCGATCTGGGGCCGTCGGGCGCCGGACTGCTGATCGGGGCCATGACCGGGGCGATGATGGTGGTATCGCCTGTGGGCGGCTACCTGAGCGACCGATTGGGCCGGCGAGCCCCCGTCGTGATCGGCGCGGTGAGCGCCATCGTCGGGACGATCGGACTCGTGCTGATCGCCGACGCTCCTGGCGTGGGGGGCACGGCGGTGCTCGTTGCCCTCGCAGGGGTCGGCGTGGGTCTCGCCGGGGCGTCGCTTCAGACCACGGCGGTGGAGTCGGCCCCGGCCGGGATGGTCGGGGTCGCGAGCGGCGTGTTCATGACGGTGCGCTACACCGGTGGCATCGCCGCGTCGGGCCTGGCCGCGGCGGTCGCCGCGTCGGGCGCGTTCCGTACGGGGTTCGTCGTGCTGGCCGTCGCAGCCCTGCTGTCGGTGGGGAGTGCAGGCGCGCTCGCGACGACCCGGGCGACGCGTGAGCAGGCCGCCGTCTCGGCATGACGGCGCGCGACGCCGCGGGGCGCGCGCACGGTATGCGCACACGGGCGGTGACGGGTGGTGGAGAGGCGCGCACGAGAGCGCCCGGCGCGTTCAGATCACGAGAGCGGGTGCTCACCGCCAGGATCGCAGAACGACGCGTTCGGGGAGTAGAAGCCCCAGGTGACCTCGAGCGGGTTTCGCGGGCGCAGCGCGTACACGGAGCTCGCGGGGTCGAGGAACTCCAGGCTCGTGACCTGCCACCCGTCGACGAGGGTCGCGATCCACGGGTGCATGACCTCGACCAGCGCCCCGCCCACCGCGGCCACGTAGGCGTCGAACCCGGTGGCTGTCGTGGCGGGCCGGCCGATCGTCGCGGTCGACCGGATGAGCGGGCTATCGCCGGAGTACGTCGTCGCCACGACCTCGCCGCTGGCGAGCTGGAGGGTCGTCCTGCCGGCCGACGCCGGGACGCCGCGGGCCTCGACCACGTCGCGCATCGCGGCCGACGAGTTGAAGGAATGCGTGCGCCAGCGGCTCGGTGCCTCGCCGCGCGCCGTGCGGTCCAGCTCGATCCCGATCTCCGTGAGCGAGTACGCGCCCAGCCCCGACGTCTGCGCGGCCGAGTCCACCACGTACTGGGTCATGAACACCTGCGCGTTCTCGAGCGCGCGCACCCCGGCCGGCAGCAGCGCCGCGACCGCGCCGGGGTCGTCGGGAATCCAGCCGAACGAGAGCATCCGGCTGTTGACGACAAGCTGCGGGGCTATGGGCGCGTATGACATACGAGTTCCTCGGTGTGTGGAGCGGCCCGGCGAGGCTACCCGCCTGCGAGCTTGGTCCGGTAGCGCTCGGCCAGATGCGCCACGACCCGCTGGCGATGATCGCCCTGGATCTCGACGACGCCGTCCTTGATCGTCCCCCCGGTCCCGCACAAGCGCTTGAGCTCCTTGCCGGTCGCCTCGACCACCCCCGACGGCAGGCCGGTGATCAGGGTGACCGTCTTGCCGCCCCGCCCAGACGACGTCCGGCTGACCCGCACGACGCCGTCCTGCGGAGGACCGGTGGCCGCGCGCTGCGTGGGCGCCCTGGCGGCGGTGGGACGGGCCACCCGCCCCGAGTCGCTCGAGTACACGCGGGTCGCACGATCGGAGTGGTTCGCCGTCATCGCTGACGCGTACCCTATCGCCGTGCGCACCGAATTCGCCGAGCCTCGCGCACGCGCGTGCTGATCGACCTGCACGCCCACACAACCGCATCCGACGGTGTCCTGTCACCCGCCGACCTGGTGGCCCACGCGGCGGCGGCGGGCGTGACGACCCTGGCCGTGACCGATCACGACACGGTCGGCGGGGTTGCGGCCGCGTGCGCGGCCGGACCGGAGCACGGCGTCCGGGTGATCCCCGGGGTGGAGCTGACCGCGCACGTAGCGCACGGAACCATGCATCTGCTGGGGTACTTCGGCGACCCGGCGCCGGGGCCGCTCATGGATGCCCTGGGCGAGCTGACCGCCATGCGCGAGGCCCGGATGCGCCGCATCGTCGCGCGCCTGGGCGAACTCGGCGTCCATTTGGCGTGGGAGGCGGTGCGGAGCCGGGCCGCGGGACAGTTGGGACGACCCCACGTCGCCGCCGCCCTGGTCGCCGCGGGATACGCGGACAGCATCGAGCAGGCGTTCGACTGGTGGCTCGCCGACGGCGGTCCCGCTCACGTTCCGTCGCAGGGCCTCGACCCGGTGGCCGCGGTGCGACTGGTGCGCGAATCCGGCGGTGCGGCGGTGCTGGCGCACCCCGGCTCGCTCGGGCTGAGCCCCCGCCACCTCACCTCGTTCGTCCAACGGCTGGCCGCGACGGGCCTGGCGGGGATCGAGGTGCATCGCCCCGAGCACACGCCCGATCAATACGACGCGTACCGGCGCATCGCGCGTGGCCTGCGCCTGGTGGACTCGGGCGGCTCGGACTTCCACCGGCCGGACGGGCCGTTCGCGCCGGGCGACACGGGGACACCGGGGGTTCCGAGTGACGCTGCCGATCAGCTCTTGGAGCGGATGGTCTAGAATCGCGCCCTTGGCAATCGACGCTTCCCAACCCCAGGCCGCGGGAATCCGCTGGGACCTCTCTCCCCTTTTCCCCGACGCCGACTCCGCCCGGACGAGCCTCGCCGAAATCCTCCTTCGCTGCCGCGCCTTCGAGTCGGCACACCGCGGAACGATCGCGACGATCGACGCGGCGGGCCTCGCCACGCTGCTCACCGAGCTCGCCTCGCTGGACAACGCGCTCTCTCGCGTCGGCTCGTACGCGAGCCTGCGTGAGTCGGTCGACGTCACCGACGAGGAGAACCTCGACCTGTCCGGCGCGGTCGACCGGGCGTTCGTGGAGGTCGGCAACGCGCTGCGCTTCTTCGAGCTGGAGTGGGTCGCGCTGGACGAGGATTGCGCGGGCGAGCTGGCCGACCACCCGTGGGTGGCCGCCGACCGCCATTACCTGATCGCGATGCGCCGGTTCGCCCCGCATACGCTGAGCGAGCCCGAGGAGCGCATGCTCTCCGAGCGCGCTCCGGCGGCGACGGGCGCGTGGCACACGCTGTTCTCCCGGATCACCTCGACACTCGAGACGCCGTTCGACAGCGGCGAGGGCCCCGAGCCCCACGGCATCGACCGGCTGCTGTCCTACATGCGCGATCAGCGCCGCGACGTACGCCACGCGGCGCTCGAGACCCTGTACGCGATGCTGGAGCCGCACGCCCCTGTCCTCGCGCACTGCTACGACACGCTGGTCGGCGACCGCCTGGCCATGGACAAGCTGCGGGGCTACACCGGTCCGATGCATCAGACGCATCTGCGCAACGAGCTGAGCGGGCCGATCGTGGACGGAATGCTCGACGGCGTCGCGCGCAACTACCCGCTCGCCCAGCGGTGGTTCACCGCCAAGGCCACGATCCTCGGCCTCGACAAGCTGATGCTGGCCGACCAGTACGCGCCGATCGGGCAGGGACGGGAGGTACGGTTCGACGAGGCGGTCGGCATCGTGACGACCTCGTTCCAAGAGTTCTCGCCGCGCGTGGCCGAGATGGCGCAGGCGTTCATCGACGACCGGCGCGTCGACGCGGAGGTGCGAAACGGCAAGCGCGGCGGCGCGTTCTGCTCCCCCGTCGCCCAAGACGCCGAGCCGTACGTCCTGATGAACTGGACGGACCAGATGAACGACGTCTTGACGATGGCGCACGAGTTCGGGCACGGCATGCACTTCCAGCTTGCCAACGAGCGGCAGACCCCGCTGTCGGCGGGCGCCGGAATCGCGATGTGCGAGATCGCCTCCACGTTCGCCGAGCACATCACCTACCACTACCTGCTCGCCAACGAGCAGGATCCGGCCACCCGCCACCTCCTCGCGTGCGAGCGCGTGGAGGGCGCGTTCGCCACCATCTTCCGGCAGGCGGTCCTGACCCGCTTCGAGCAGGCCGCCTACGAGATGCGCGCCGAGGGCGCCACGCTCACCGCAGAGCGCCTCGGCGAGCTGTGGCGCACCGCCAACGCGGCCTACTACGGGGACGCTGTCGACATGCCGGAGGGATACCGGCTGGGCTGGTCATACATCCCCCACTTCATCCACACGCGCTTCTACACGTACTCGTACACGTTCGCGCTGCTGGTCAGCCTCGCGCTCTACGCCCGGTACCGGCGCGACGGTGACGCGTTCGTCGGGCCCTACCTGGACCTGCTGGCCGCGGGAGGGGCGGGCGCGCCTGCCGACCTGCTGCGTCCCCTTGGGCTCGACCTCGGCGACCCGTCCGTGTGGGACGACGGGTTCGCCGAGCTCGCGCGCATGATCGACGAGGCCACCTGACCTTCGCCGCTACTTCTTCTTGGAGGCCTTCTTGGACGCCTTCAGCGGGTTGAGCGCCTTCTGCACCTGCTCGGGCAACTCGGTGATGTGGTAGAGCGGCATCCCGCAGACGGGCGCGCTCCGAAGCGGCTTCGCCTGGCAGATCTCCGGCGACCCCCACAAGGTGGTGGTGCGGTGGCCCTTCTCGCACACGAACACCCGGGCGATCCGAACGGGCCCGAACGCCTCGCTGACGGACGCGGGCACCTCGACCTCCTCGAAAGCCATCACCGCGTCGACGACCTCCTCGATTTCCTCGTCCGTCTCGCCGTGGGCGGGCTCGGCGGCGGCCTCGGGCTCGTCGTGCACCGCGCCGGCCGCGGGCTCCGCGTCCGTTTCGGCGGCAGCCTCGGGCGCCGCTTCGGCGACCGTCTCCTCCGTCTGTGCCTCGTCCGTCGGCGCGTCAGCGTCGTCGGCGGGGGCCGCGTCAGCCTCGGCCTCGGGGACCGGGGCGCCCTCGGCGACCATATCTCCGACGGCCTCCTGCTCGTTCGGCTCCGCTTCGGTGTCCTTGGGCTCGTCGCTCATCATGCTCCTCGTGGTTCGGGTCGCGACAGGATAGCGAGCCTGCGCCGGATCGGCGACGCCGGCTGATGCGCGACGACGCGATCCGTGAGTTCGATCTGGTCGAGGAGGCCGTCGTCGCCGGCACTCACCGCTTCTCGATCGTCAAGCCCCGCGCCGCGGACGATCTGATCAGCGACCAGGAGTACGCGCTCGACGAGCGACTGCCCTACTGGGCAGAGCTGTGGCCGAGCGGCCTCGTGCTGGCCGATCGCATCGCCCGGCGGGATCTGGCCGGGCTCCGCGTCGTCGAGCTCGGCGCCGGGCTGGGCATCCCGTCGCTCGCCGCCGCGGCCGGCGGCGCCGAGGTCCTGGCGACCGATTGGTACGAGCCGTCCCTGCGGTTCATCGCGATCAACGCCGCCCGCGCGAAGTTGGCGGTCCGAACGATGCTGGTGGACTGGCGCACCCCGCCGCAGGAGCTGCTCGAGGGCGCGCCGTTCGATCTCGTCCTCGGCGCGGACGTGCTGTACGAGGCCCGCAATGCCGAGCCGCTCGCGTCGCTCCTGCCGCTCCTGGTCGCCGAGGACGGCGAGGCGATCATCGCCGACCCACGCCGTCCCGACGCCGCGCACTTTCTGGCCGCGCTCACCGCCGGCGGCTGGTCCCTCGTCACAGATGAGGTCGCTCACGAGTCCCGCCTGGACGAGTCCGGTCCGATCGTCCACCTACACCACCTGGAGCGCACCGTTTGATCCGGACGACGTAGCGCGTGCACCGACCCTTGAGTCGATGCCGGGCGCGTCCGATACACTGGGTCGAGAGCGATCCTCGGTAGCTCAATGGTAGAGCATCCGGCTGTTAACCGGAGGGTTGCAGGTTCGAGTCCTGCCCGAGGAGTTCACAACCTGGAGCCGGGCCTGCGTCGCGCGTGACCGATTCGCGGGAAGCCGACCGAGCATATGTCGCGACGGGCATGGATGAGACCGTCAGACCGGTGTCGAGACGCCGGACACGGCCGGCCCGCATCGGGCCGGGACGCGCACAAGGTGTGCCGCGATCGAGGTCGAACACGGCACGCAGATGAAGGTCATCCTCGAATACCCGGCCACGCCCGACGAGACGCTCGCGCTGTCGCTCGCGTTCGGTGACGCCGGGATCCCGGCACGCCTGCGCGCGGCGCCCCGGCGCCGGGCGGTCGAGAGCGCCGTCTGGCGGGTCGTGATTTCCGCCTCGCTTCCCGAGCTGCTGCGCGAGCTCGACGTTCCGCGGGCCGCGCTCCCGGCCGCGCTGCAGCGGCTCGTCAGCCGGGTCGCCGATTCGTGGACGCAGGGCTCGGGCGGTCACATCGAGGTCGGGCCCAGGGGACGCACGGCCCGTGCGACCGGGGGTGTCCTGTTAGGCCCCGACCTGCCGCACGTTGCCTACGCCCAACTCCTACAGCTTGCCGGCGACAGCGTCGACGCTGACCGACTCTTCCTCTGGGACACCGACGCGTCCCGCTGGAGCACGTTCGACGCGGATGTGCCGGTCGGAGTGTCGCTACCCGCCGAGCGCCGCGCGGATGTCGCCGGCCAGCGTGTCGAGCGCCGCTTCCGCCGCTTCGACTGAGCTCGCCGTCTCGATCAGCCGTATGAGCTGCGTCGCGATGATCACGCCGTCGGCGAACGCCCCGACCGCTGCGGCGTCGGCGGCGGTCCGTACCCCGAAACCCACCACCAGCGGCGCGTCGATCGCCTTGCGAGCGCGTGCCAGGTAGTCGGTCAGCGCGGCGTCGACGTCGATGGACCCGCCGGTGACGCCGGTGACGGCGACGCAGTAGACGAACCCGCGGGCGCGCCGACCGATCGCGGCCATGCGTGTGTCGCTCGAGGTCGGCGCGGCGAACGGCACCAACGCGACACCCGCCCTGTCGGCCTGGACCAGGATGTCGTCGCTCTCGTCGATGGGCAGGTCGGGAATGACGAGCCCGGCCACACCGGCCGCGGCCGCCCGCTCAAAGAACACCCGCGCCCCGTGCACCAGCACGATGTTGAGGTAGGTCATCACCACGACGGGCGGCCCGCCGCGCAGCCCCTCCGCGATCCGCAGCACGTCGTCGGGGGTCGCGCCCGAGTCAAGCGCGCGCTGGCCCGCGGCCTGGATGGTCGGTCCGTCGGCAAGCGGGTCCGAGAACGGCACCCCCAACTCGATGATGTCGGCGTGCCGCGCCAGCACAGCCGCGTACCGGGCGCTCGTCGCCACGTCCGGGTAGCCGCCCATCACGTAGGGGATGAACAGCGGCCGGACGGCGTCGCGAAACACCCGCTCCAGGCGGGCCGCCCCGTCAGGCATCGAACGCCAGGGCCGCGCCGACGGCATCGACGTCCTTGTCGCCTCGACCGGAGAAGCACACGAGCACCGGACCAGCGGCTCCCATCGCGACGCCGTCGCGAGCGAGCACGGCCAACGCGTGTGAGGTCTCGAGCGCCGGGATGATCCCCTCCCGGCGCGAGCACTCCTGAAACGCCGTGAGGGCCTCCGCATCGGTGGCGCTCACGTAAGTCACGCGGCCGCTGTCGCGTAGCCACGAGTGCTCGGGCCCGACCCCCGGGTAGTCGAGCCCCGCCGAGATCGAGTGGGCCTCGGCCACCTGGCCGTCCTCGGTCTGCAGCAGGTAGGACAGCGAGCCGTGCAGCACGCCGGGCGTGCCATGGCCGAGCGGCGCGCCGTGACGGCCGGTGTCGATGCCCTCCCCCGCCGCCTCGACCCCGACCAGGGCCACGTCGTCGGGCACAAACGCGCGGTAGATCCCGATGGCGTTGGAGCCGCCGCCCACGCAGGCGATCACCGTCGCGGGCAGCCGACCCTCGATCGCGAGCATCTGCTCACGGGCTTCGACGCCGATCACCGACTGGAAGTCGGCGACGATCTCGGGATAGGGCGCGGGCCCGACGGCCGAGCCGATCACATAGTGGGTCGAGCGCACGTTGGTCACCCAGTCGCGGATGGCCTCGCTGGTCGCGTCTTTGAGCGTGCCGCTGCCGGAGTCGACCGGAAGCACCTCGGCGCCCAGCATCCGCATCCGCACCACGTTGAGGCGCTGGCGCTCCATGTCGACGCGCCCCATGTACACGTGGCACTCAAACCCCAGAAGCGCCGCGGCGGTCGCGGTTGCCACGCCGTGCTGACCGGCGCCGGTCTCGGCGATGATGCGCTGCTTGCCCATCCGCTTGGCCAGGATCACCTGCGCCAGCGCGTTGTTGATCTTGTGCGCGCCGGTATGGCACAGGTCCTCGCGCTTGAAGTAGAGGCGCTCGATGCCGTACGCCTCGCCGAGTCGCGACGCCCGGTACAGGGGCGTCGGGCGGCCGACGAACGTCGCCAGCAGGCCGTCGAGCTCGGCGCGGAACTCGGGATCGTGGCGAAAGCGCTCGAAGGCGACGGCCAGCTCGTCGAGCGCGCCGATCACCGTCTCGGGAACGTAGCGACCGCCGTAGGGCCCGAACCGAGTTGCGAGCTCGCTCATCTCACCTCCGCCAGTCGCGTCGTCGCGCGCATGAACGCCTCAACGCGGACCAGGTCCTTGCGGCCGGGCGCCGACTCGACCCCACTGGACACGTCCACCGCCCACGGCCCCACCAGCCGGATCGCCTCGGCGACATGCTCGGGATCCAGACCACCCGCCAGCACGAACGGGCGCGCCAGCGGCGCCGCGCGCAGCAAATCCCAATCGAATCGTGTGCCGGTCCCGCCGTGGCGTCCCGCGACGGACGCGTCGAGCAACACCAGGTCCGCGGAACTGGCCTGTGCGGCGGCCAGATCCGACCCGTCACGGACGCCGAATCCCTGGACCACGGGCACCCCGGCGGCCGCCCGCACCGCGGCCACGTCGACCACGCCGTGCACCTGGACATGGGTCAGCCCCGCCTCCGCAACGGCGACGGCCACGGCTGCGGGATCCGGGTCCACGAAGACCCCGACCCTGCGCACGTGCGCCGGCAACGCCGCGCACACCGCGCGGGCCTGGTCGATCGAGACGCGCCGCGGGCTCTCCGGCGCAAACACCACGCCGACCGCCCACACGCCCAGGTCGGCGCAGCCGGCCGCCTCGGCGGGGTCGGTCAGACCGCACACCTTGACCCGCACCGGCGCGTCACCCACCGATCTGCGCCAGCCTGCCGCGATCCGTGCCACGCCAGCGCGGCAGGAACACCGTGATGAGCGTGCCGACGCCGGGGCGGCTCCACACCTCGAGCGAGCCGCCCAGCAACTGGGCGCGGTCCCGCATCCCAAACAGGCCGTACCGGGCCTGGGGATTCCCGGGGCTCGGCCGACGCACCTGATCCGGCTCGAAGCCGCGCCCGTTGTCGCGGACCTCCAGCGTGATCCCGGCGGGCCCCTCGCGCAAGCGCACCGCGACCTCGGTCGCCGCGCCGTGGCGCGCCGCGTTGTTGAGGGCCTCCTGCAGGATCCGGTAGAACGTGATCTTCTGGGACAGCGACACCCGCTGGTCGGGGAACTCCCCCCGTGTCTCGTAGTCGACGAGCGTGCCCTGCTGGGTCTCGAACGCGCGGACGGCGTTGCTCAGGACCTCCGGCAGCGTGCGGTCCTCGAACTGCGCCGGACGCAGATGCCCGATCAACTCGCGCATCTCCTGCAGCGCGCCGCCGAGGGTCTCGTAGATCCGAGAGAGACCTGGCCGCAGCTTGTCCGGCAGGACGGAGCCCGCGCGCTCGGCGTCACCCAGATCCGCCTCGAGCAACTGCACCTCGAGCAGCGCGACCGAGAGCTGCTGAGTGGGGCCGTCGTGGATGTCCAGGCCGATCCGGCCGAGCATCCGCTCGTCACCCTCGAGGATCTGCGCCATCGCGCGCTCGAGCGTCTCGTACAGGCGCACCTGCTCGAGCAGGCTGCCGATGCGCTCGGCGCCGACGCGCGCCGCGTGCCGGCGAAGCGGATCCTCGGACAGCGGCCTGCCCCCGGCGACCCAGACCACGCCGAGCGAGCGCTCCGACGAGCGCACCGGCAGGGCCAACGCGTACTTGAACCCCGCCAGCTTGAGCGCCTCGGGCAGCGTTCCGGCCTCCACATCGAGCTCGACGCCCTCCCCATGCGCCTGCCCTGCCGCCCCGTCGGAGAGCGGCGCGTTGTCGAGGCCGGGTCCGGACGTCGCGATGTTGACCGATCCGACCACCGTGAACCGCCCCTCGCGCGGATCGGCCGCCTGCAGCACCGCGGCCCTGCCCCCGAGCGCATTCACGATCGCCCGCAACAGACGTGCCATCTCCCCCGTGGGCTCGTCCTGGTCGACCGATGCCTCGGTCACGGCGATCAACGCCGAGACCGCTGATGGGTCGTGGAGGATGGCGTTTGCGTCCGGCATCAGGCCATTGTAGTGACCGCCCCCGCCGATTCGGTCGCCGGCGCGACGTTCGGTTCATCGCCCGGAACGAGGATCGGATCGCGCGAAGCGCAAGAAAGCTCTCGAATGCCGCGCAAAGACTCGACTTCCGGGGAGGTCAGACCTGGCAGGACGTTTAGCGCGGAGGCCGAATCACGGGCCTATGCTTCCTGATGACGGCGATCCGCCTTCACCCCTTCGATCAGCCGAAGTGATCATGGTCCGCGTACTGCTTGCCGACGACAACGCGCAGTTCCGGGGCGTCCTGCGCCGCCTGCTGGAGCGCGATCCCGAGATCGATGTCGTCGCCGAGGCATCCAACGGCGCCGAGGCGATCACGCTGGTCGAGGAGCACATGCCCGACGTGGTCCTGATGGACGTGTCGATGCCGAATCTGGACGGCATCGAGGCGACGTACGTGCTCAAAGAACGCTTTCCCGATCTGACGGTGTTGATGCTGTCGATCGGCGACAAGCAGCAGGAGATCGAGGCGGGCCTCGCGGGCGGAGCGGCCGAGTATCTGGTCAAAGGAGCCCCCGCTGCCGAGATCGCGGACGCGATCAAACGCCATGGAGCACTTAGCGGCGGCTTTTGATCGTCACGCCGGCAACCACGATGGTGGCTCCGGCCGAGCAGTGCGGTACCCTGTCCTCGACGTGAACGAGCCGACCCGATGACCGCACGTTCCCTGATGCGCGTCGCAATCGCCGACGACCACAGGCTGATGCTCGATGGGATCAAGCGCGCACTCGAGACCGCGCCGGACATCGAGGTGGTCGGCGAGGCGATGAGCGGCGACGAGATGCTTGCGCTGCTCCCCACGATCGATCCCGACGTCGTGATCCTGGACCTTCGGATGCCCAATGGCGACGGGCTCGAGACGCTCACGCGCATCAGGCAGGACCACCCGGGCATGAAGGTGATCATCCTGTCGATGTTCGACGACTCCGAGCACATTGATCAGGCCCTCGCACGCGGCGCCGACGGGTACGTCGTCAAGTCGATCAACCCGCTGGACCTCCCCTCGACGATCCGCCAGGTCGTGGAGGGTACCGTGCACCTGCGCGGCGTCGCGATCTCCGCGGCGCCCGCGCCTGAGGGAACCACCCCGACGGCGCCGAACAAGGCCAACGTGGACTCGCTCACCGAGCGGGAGCTTTCGATCCTGCGCCTGGTCGCCGAGGGCATGTCCAACCTCGACATCGCCAACCGACTGTTCGTCACGGAGCAGACGGTCAAGTTCCATCTGTCGAATATCTACCGCAAGCTCGCGGTGGCCAACCGCACCGAGGCGACCCGCTACGCCTATAAGGCCGGTCTCATCCAATAGGTGACCTCGATCGCGTGGGTTATGCTTGGTGGGATGAGCGGAGTGACGACACCGATTGCCGACCCGCCCGCGGTCGGTCCAGGCGATGATGGCGAGCCTGCCGAAAATCCGCCGCACGCGCGTCGCCCGTCGCTCGGTCGCGCCGCCGCAGCCTGAGCGGACCACGGCCGACGTCCAGCGCCTGGAGGCCTTCGGCCTGACGTGGCTCAACATCGAGGCCCCGAGCGGCGTCGATGCGCAGTGGCTCGCGGCAAACTATGACTTCCACGAGCTGGACATGGAGGATGTGCTTTCGCGTCGCCAGCAGCGCTCCAAGATCGACGAGTACCCGGACTACCTGTTCCTGGTTCTGCATTTCCCGCGCTATGACAAGCGCACCGAGCGGCTGCAGGCCGCCGAGCTCGACGTGTTCATCGCCGACGACCTGCTGATCACGCTGCCCAAGGAGCCGCTCAAGCCGCTCTCGGCGCTGTGGGCCCAGTGCGAGGCGCGTGAGGAGGAGCGCGCCCGGCACATGAACAAGGGCTCCGGCTACCTGCTCTACGAGATCGTCGACCGCATGTACGACTACTGCTTCCCGATCCTCAACAAGATCGGGCACAAGCTCGAGTGGATCGAGGACCAGATCTTCGAGGGCAAGAGCGAGGAGGTCGTACGCGACATCTCCAACGCCACCCAGGAGATCATCAACTACCGCAAGATCATCAAGCCGCAGCGCCCGACGCTTCGTGGGCTGGAGCGCGCGACGCAGCGCTACGCGCCCGGGGACCTGGAGATCTACTTCGACGACATCGTCGACAAGAACGAGCGCATCTGGGACGAACTCGAGAACTCCAAGGAGGTCGTCGAGGCCTTGGAGTCCACCAACGAGTCGTTCATCCGCAGCCGCCAGAACGAGCTGATCCGTGTGCTGACCCTGCTCTCGGCGATCCTGCTGCCGCTGACGCTGGTCACCGGCTTCTACGGCATGAACACGCGCGGTCTACCCGGCGCGGACCACTGGGGGGGGTCGCTGGTGGTGCTGGCCATCATGGGCGCCATCGGCGGCGTGATGGTGTGGTTCTTCCACCGCAAGCGTTGGCTCTGACCCCGCGCGACATCATGTGGGCGCCGTGGCGCATGCGCTACGTCTCGACGCCGTCCGATGAGCGCCCCGCCGGGTGCGTGTTCTGCGATCTGCCCGCCCAGGCCGACGACGCCGCGACCTATATCCTGCGCCGCGGCCGGTCGGCCTACGTGATCATGAACCTGTATCCCTACAACAACGGCCACCTCATGGTCGTCCCCTACGCCCACGAGTCGGAGCTGCCCGCACTGGACGCCGAGGTCGTCAGCGAGATGATGAAGCTCACCCAGGACAGCCAGCGCATCGTCCAGCAGGCGATGCGCCCCCAGGGCTTCAACCTCGGCATGAACCAGGGCCGCGCCGCGGGCGCGGGGATCGACGAGCACCTGCACCTGCACATCGTTCCGCGCTGGGCCGGCGACACCAACTTCATGCCCGCCGTGGGCGACGTGCGCGTGATGCCGCAGCACCTGGACGAGACGTTTGCCCTGCTGCGCCTGGGGTTCGACGCATGACCCTCGACCCGGCCGCGTTCAAGGCCTATGACGTGCGGGGAACCTACCCCGATCAGCTCGACGAGGAGGGCGCAGCGCGCATCGGCCGGGCGTTCCCGGCGCTGACCAGGGCGACGCGGGTGGCGGTCGGCCACGACGTGCGCCTGTCGTCACCGTCGATGTCGGCGGCCTTCTGCGACGGCGTCCGCTCCGCCGGCGCCGACGTGTGCGAGCTGGGACTCGCCGCGACCGAGATGGTGTACTTCGCGGTCGCCGACGGCGGATACGACGCCGGCGCGGTGATCACCGCCAGCCACAACCCGCCCAACTACACCGGGGCCAAGCTGGTGCTGGCGGGCGCCCTGCCCATGTCCGGCGACACCGGCATCGGCGAGCTGGGACGCATGGCGGCGGCCGACGATTCCCCGACCGCGGCGAGCCCGGGTCGCACGTCGAGCGATCCGGGGCTGCTCGAGCGCTTCGTCGACCGGGCGCTCGACTTCGTCACCGCCGACCGCATCGGCGGGCTGCGCGTGGTCATGGACGCGGCCAACGGGATGGCGGGTCTCTACCTGCCCCCGGTCATCGAGCGCTTGGCCATCGACGCGGTGCCGTATTTCCTCGAGCTGGACGGGACGTTTCCCAACCACGAGCCCAACCCGCTGCTCGACGAGAACCGCGTGTTCATCGAGGCGAAGGTCGTGGAAGAGCGGGCCGACCTCGGGATCGCGTGGGACGGCGACGCCGATCGCTGCTTCTTCATCGACGATACCGGCGCCTTCGTGCCCGGCGACTTCCTGACGGCGCTCTTGGCCGGACACCTGCTGCGCCGCCACGGCCCCGCGCCGATCGTCTACGACCTGCGGGCCTCCTGGGCCGTGCGCGACACCATCCTGGCGGCGGGCGGCACCCCCGACGAGCACCGCGTCGGCCACGCATTCATCAAGCGGCGCATGCGCGAGCTCGACGGCCTGTTCGCGGGCGAGGTGAGCGGGCATTACTACTTCCGCGACTTCTCGTACGCGGACGCCGGCCTGATCCCCGCGCTGCTCGTCCTGGAGCTGCTCTCGGAATCCGAGCATTCGCTCTCGCAGCTCGTCGCACGCTTTCACGAGCGCTATCACATCTCCGGCGAGATCAACTCGACCGTCGACGATGCCGGCGCAGCCATCGAGCGCCTCCGCACCCGGTACGCTGACGGGCGTCAGACCGAGATGGACGGACTGTCGGTCGCCTACGACGACTGGCACTTCAACGTGCGGTCCTCCAATACCGAGCCGCTGCTTCGACTCAACCTGGAGTCGCTGGTGTCGGTCGAGGACATGGAGCGGCGGCGCGACGAGGTGCTCGAGCTGATTCACGACAATTAAACGCGCGGAGGCGATCGGGTGGCGGAGATCGAGATCGACGGGGTGACCTACCGGGTACGGGTCGACCATGACCTGTGCATGGGCAACCGCGTGTGCGAGGCGCACCTGGCCGAGGTCTTCAGCGTCGATGACGAGACCAACCTCGCGAGGGTCACCGAGGGTGCCCTGCGCCCCGAGCTCGCCGATGCCGTCCGCGAGGCCGTCGCCGACTGCCCGCAGGACGCGATCATCCTGGAGCGGCTTGGCTGAGGCACCTCCCGCGATCGTCGTGCGGGACCTCCAGGTGGTCTACCAGCGTGGCGGGGAGCCGGCCTGCCAGGGAGTGACGTTCACGCTCGGGGCGGGCGAGGTGCTGCTGATCGCGGGCGCGCGTGGCACGGGCAAGACGAGCGTGCTGCGCGCAGTGCTCGGTCTCGTCGTCGCCTCCGGCGAGATCGCCGTGTTCGGGCAGATCCCCGGGCACCCCGACCTCGCCCGTCGCGTGGGCTACGGCCCGCAGGGCCGGACATTCCTGGAGCACCACACCCCCGCCAAGACGGTCGGCCTGGTCACGGCGCTTCGCACGGGACGCCCAGCGCCGGACGTCGCCGACGCGGCGCTGGAGCGGGCGGGGCTCGCGCCCGGGCGGTGCGCGGCACGCGACCCGGACGTCGAGGAGATGCGACGGGTCGCGCTGGCCTGCGCCACCACGGCGGATCCCGACCTGATCGTCCTGGATGACCCCTGGGAGTTCCCCGAGACCTACGCGCTGATCGCGCGGGCCCGCGCCCGCGGCGCCGCGGTGGTGCTCGCCACCGACGAGACGGGGGGCTTTGCCGCCGTGAGCGGCAGCACAATCACCCTGGTCGAGGGGGTGCCGGCCCGATGAGCCTCCACCTGGCTCGGCTGACCGCGTACGAGCTGGCGGGCCTCCTGCGACGGCGCTGGGTGTGGCTGGTCGTGGCCCTGGGTGTCGTCGCGATCGCCATCGCCGCGATCAGCGCGGCGGGCGGCGCGGGGCAGGCCGAGTCCGACGACTTCCGCTCCTCGGCCGCATCGGTGGTGCTGATCGGCGGCCTGACGCTCGCCCTCGCCCTGGGGTCAACCGCGATCTTCTCGGGCGGGATCACCGGTGGGCTCGGCCTGCTGGCCGGTTCCGGCGCCCGCCGCACCGACCTGACGCTGGCCCGGGTGGGCGGCAGGCTGCTGCTGCTGGCCGCGGGTCTGGGGGTCTGGTGCGCCGCGCTGCAGGTCGCGAGCCTCGCCTTGGGGCGCGGCTGGGACCCCCCGCTCGCAGTGCACGTCGCGGCCGCGGGCGAGACACACGCGGTGGTCCTGCTGGCGGCGGCGGCGCTCAGCACGGTGCTGGGTCCGGCCGTGTCGTCCATCGTCGGGATGATCGTGTACATCACAGCGCAGGCCGTCGTCAACCTGGAGGCCGCCGCCGACCTGGGCCGCCTCGGCAGCTCCAACCGGCTCGCGCACGTGCTCTACAACATCTTCCCGCGTGCTGTGTCCTCGCCGATGATCGTCGAGCTGCAGAATCGCGACGCCGGCGGCCCGGCCGCACCCCGGTTCGAGATCAACGGGCTCGGGATCCCGCTGCAGAGCGCGAGCCTCGGCACCGTGCTGTTCACGCTCTTCTGGTGCGCGCTGTTCGCGCTCATGTGCGTCGCCGGAATGCGACGCAGAACGCTCTAGTTGACGTGCCTGTAGACGTTCCGAACGGGTAGGCGGGGAGGTCGGGCCTCCGAGAGGGTTGTGGGTGTCTAGCTCACTCTCTCTCGGAGGACCCGATGCAACACAGTAACGCGA
>JBKKDD010000019.1:0-5620 GCA_046708705.1 Miltoncostaeaceae bacterium
TGTGGGCGGTTGCCGGCGTCACGGGCGGGGGGGCCTTCTGCTCGACGGGGGCGTTCTGCTCGACGGGCGCCTCGGTGACGGCCGCGGGCTCCGCCTCGGGGGCTGGGGCGTCCTCGACGGGCTTGCGACGGGCGCGCTTGGGTCTGGGGGCGGCCGCGGCTGCGGCGGCCTCGGCGGCGGCCTTCTCTGCGGCTTCCTTGGCGCGCTTCTTGGGAGCGGCCTTGGCCTCGGCCGCGGCTGTGAGCGTCGCGTCCAGGGTGTCGGGCTTGGGATAGCGGTTGGGGTTCAGCAGGTGCAGCGCCTCGCCCACGACCACCGTCGACGATGCCGTCTTGATCTGCAGACCGGCGCGCTGGAGTCGCTGCAGCACGAGGCTGCTGGGCAGGCCCTCGTCGCGGGCGATCTCGTGAACGCGTCGTTTCTCGGTCAGGTCCATCAGTTTTCCTCAATCCGGCGTTGCTGCGTCGAGTGCGTGCGCGAGCGTCGTGTCGATCGTGAGTGGCATGCCGCCGAGACGGGCGGCACGCTGGAAGGCGCGGCGTTCGCACGCGACGTCGAAGCATGTTCGCGCGCCGCAGACATAGAGGCCGCGCCCCGCGTGGGTCGCGCGGTCGTCGCGAACCAGGCGGCGCCGGTCACCGTCGGCCACGGCGACGAAGCGGGCGAGCTGTGATTTGGGCGCCCGAGTGCCGCAGCCGAGGCATCGTCGCATCGGAACATGGTCGGTCCCCACCAGGTGCGTCCTGTCGTAGCTACTGCGAATCCTCCTGACCGTCGGCCGGCGCGGCAACCTGCTCCGGTGCCGAGTCCTGCTCGCCGCCGTCGGTCGCCTCGACCGGAGGCGCCTCGGCGGCGGGCTCGACCGCGGCGACGACGAGTTCCTGCGGGGCGTCCGGAGTGGTCTCCGCGGCAGCGGCAGCGCCGTTGGCGGCGTCGGTCGCGCCGGCGATGCCGACGGCCTGGTCGGCCGCGATCTGGACGCCCTGGGCCTCCATCTCGGCAAGGCGCGAGTGGGCCGGCAGGCTGCAGTACCGGGTGCCTGGCACCGCGGCGTTGACACAGCGCTTGCCGTTGCGAAGAAGCGCCGCGCACCGCTGCAGCTCGCCCTGACCGGTGCCGCCGAACTCGGCCGCCGACTCCTCGAGCGCGAACGTGGACTCGCTCTTGATGTCGATCCGCCAGCCGGTCAGCCGCGCGGCCAGGCGGGCGTTCATGCCCTCCTTGCCGATCGCGAGCGACAACTGGTCGTCCGGGACGATCACGGTGGCCTGGCGGTTCTCGTCGTCGACCAGCACCTCGCGCACGCGGGCCGGCGACAGCGCCTTGGCCACAAACCGCGCGGGCTCGTCGTTGAAGGGGATGATGTCGATCTTCTCGCCGCGCAGCTCGCTGACGACCATGCGCACGCGCGAGCCGCGCGGGCCGACGCACGCGCCCACCGGGTCGACGCCCTGCGCGCGTGAGATCACGGCGATCTTGGAGCGCCAGCCGGCCTCCCGGGCGACCGCGCGGATCTCGACGAGCCCGTCGGCCATCTCGGGCACCTCGAGCTCGAACAGCCGCTTGATCAGCTCGTCGCTGCGGCGGCTGACGATGACCTGGGGACCCTTGGTCGAGTGGCGCACGTCCACGATCACGGCCTTGATGCGCGCGCCGTGGTCGTAGCGCTCGCCGCGCACCTGCTCGCTCTCGGGCAGCAGCGCCTCGACGCGGCCCAGGTCGACGAGCGTGTAGCGAGAGTCCGACTGCTGGATGATGCCGGTCACCACGTCGCCGACGCGGTCCACGTACTCGTCGAACATCATCTCCCGCTCGGCCTCGCGGATGCGCTGCAGCACGACCTGCTTGGCCGTCTGTGCCGCGATGCGGCCGAAGTTGTCGGTGCTGACGTCGACCTCCTCGAGCTCCTCCTCGTCGTAGGCCGACCAGTCGATCTCGGGGGCGGGCGGGACGTAGTCCTCGGGCGGGCCGCCCTCGGGCCACTCCGGCTCGACGACCGGCAGGGTGCGCGGCTCCTCGTCCTCGTCGAGGATGAGTTGCAGAACCCGCATGTCGCCCTCGTCGCGATCGATCAGCACGCGTGCGAACTCGACCGCGTCGGGCGTCTTCTTATAGGCCGCCAGGAGCGCGTCCTCGAGCGCCAGGATCAGCGTCTCGCTGCTGATGCCCTTCTCGCGCTCGATCATCTTGATTGCCTCGAGGATCTCCCTGTTCACGGCTCGTTCCTCTCGACGACGCGGGCCCGATGGATGGTGCTACTCGCAATCCACGCGGAGCCGTCGGCGCCCGCCACCTCGACACGGTCCTCCTCGACCGCCGTCAGCGTGCCGGTGACCGACCGCGCGCGACCCGTGTCCTCGCCGACGACGCGCAGCGCGATCCGCTGGCCGATGGCCTCGCGGAAGTGGGCGGTCGTGCGCAGGGCCGGCTCGGGGCCGGGGGACCAGACCTCGATCGCGAAGCGATCGCGCAGGCCTGCCTGCTCGAGGGCCCGGGTGGTGGCGACGCACAACGAATGGTCAACGCCGTTCGGGTGGTCGATGACCACACGCAGCGTGCCGGCGTCGGCTGCGCCCGTGACCTGGACCTCGCGCAGATCGACGTCCGGCAGCTCGCGTGCCAGATGCTCCTCGACCTCGTACTCGATGCCCCTGTGGGCCATTGTCGTCGTTCCCATGGGCCTTTCTCGCGGCAATAAAAAAGTGGGCTCAACACCCACTTCTCGCGAACCGCTCTGGATTGCTTGAAGCGAGGCGAGGATAGCACGCGCCCACCCCCCGGGGCGCCCCGGCGTGTGCCAGAGTACCCGGGATGATCGCCGAGCACCAGCGGCTCTTCGACCTGTTGACGCACCTCTCGCTGGAGGTCCGCACCGCCGACGACGGCGTGTGGGTCGGGGTCCCGTCCCGGATGCGCGGAACCCTTGCCGTGCGGCTCGTGGCCGGCGAGCGCAGCGTCCGGTTCTTCGTGTTCGTCATGCGCGCGCCCGAGGTCGCGCACCACGAGGTCTTTCACCGGATGCTCCGGAAGAACCACGGCGCCGGGCCCTGGATGTTCTCGCTCGACGAGCTCGGCGATGTGTACCTCGTCGCGAGCGTGCCCGCCGCGACGCTGGACGCCGATGCCCTGGACGGATTGTTGGGTGCCCTGTCCGCGCTGGTGGACGAGGTGTTCGAGGGCCTCGTCAGAACCGGCTTCGGCGTGGCCCCCGAGGTCCCGCTGGGCCCTCCCCCGGCAGCCGCGACCTGACCCCGAACCGCCCGTCCGTTCACGGCAACGTTAACTGTTCGGGCCGGTCACGGCCCGGAGGATCGTCGCGGTTGCCCGTACCGTCCCAGGAACGCCCACGAGTAGTGCGGCTCGCCGATGTCCTTCATGAAGTGATGGATCTCGGTGAGGGTCAGCATGATCCGCGACGCTGACCATGCGTTGGGCCCCGTCGTGGATCCCTCGACGGGAGTGGCGACCACGAGCCACCGCGTATCGCAAAACCAGCGACGCATCGTGCGTATCGACGGAACGACCGCGTCGCCCGACATGCGCGCGCCCGAGGGCGGGGTGTTCTCGATTCATGACATTTGGGAGTTCGCGAGGCGGAAGTTCGGGTGAGCGGTTGGTCAAGCGCGCCACTGGCACGAATGACCCCGCGATCCCTTTTCCCAGGCGGGATTCCGGCGGGCGAGACCAACCCGTACGACAATGTCTCCCGCGGAGGCGCTACACCAGCTGGGAGCCGAAGCAGCGGGCCAGCGTGTAGTGGCGGCGTGATGCCTCCGTGTCGCCCAGGCGCTCGAGCGCGCGGCCCAGGCCGTAATGGGCGTAGTGATCCGTCGGCGCGAGCTCCACGGCGACGGCGAACTCCTCGGCGGCGCGCTGGTAGACCCGGCTCGACAGATACGCCCGGCCGAGCGCCTCGCGGATGGATCCCTTGTCGGGCTCCAGGCGCTTGGCCCGCTCCAGCGCGACGGACGCTGCCTGGAAGTTCCGACTGTTCAGCAGCTCCTGCCCGCGCTGGTAGTACTCGTATGCCTCGAACGGCTGCTCCATCAGCTCCAGGGTAGCGCAGGCGCAAAACCGACTCCTCTCCGACTGGCTCACCCCCGCAGGGAGCGGATGCGCAGGCCCGCCCGGGCGCGACGGCCCCAGCTGACCGACCGCCGGGCGTGCCGAAGCGCACGCCAAGCCGCGTCGCCCGTCCCCTCCCGCGGGGCGGCCGGGGCGAAGCGGGCGGCCGACGCGAGGCCGTAGATCTCGGCCGCGTCGATGCCGAGGTCACGCCAGCTCGCGCGCGTGCGCTCGGTGCTGGTCGTCGACGGATCGGAGGGATGGCCCAGGTCCGCCAAGAACGACTCGAGCTCACGAGCTGCGCCGAGCACGCGGGCGCGCTCGTCGCCGCGGTGCCGACGCGCCCGGCGCAGCGCCTTGGCCGCCGGCGGCACGAGCAACGCGAGGACGAGCACGACGGGAAGTGCCCACAGCCAGGCAAGCGCGCCGGATCCGTTCCCGGTCGCCGGTGCGGGGTCGTCGTTGAACGCCGGCTCGCGCGCGCTCAGGTCGCCGGGGGTCCGAGGAATCGCGGGCGTCGGAGCCGTGGTCTCGTCGATCGCCGAGTCGAGCAGGTCGGGGGAGTACGCGACCGACGAGACTGACGCGCTGTTCGGCACCGAACGGCCGGGGGTCGGGTCGAACGGGATCCACCCGTACCCGTCGAGCAGCACCTCGACCCACGAATGGGCGTCGCGATCGATGATCTCGTAGGACTTCTTCTGACGGTCGAACCGCCCCGGATCGGATGTGAACCCGACCGCCACCCGCGCCGGGATGCCATTCATCCGCAGCATCAGCGCCATCGCGCCCGCGAAATGCTGGCAGTAGCCGCGCCGGGACACCAGGAGGAAATCGACCAGGTCGGGGGTGCCGATCGGGCGGGGGACGCTGTCGCTGTACTGGAGCCTGCGCAGGAAGGTCTCGACGCGGTTGACGGCGGTGTACGGCGTGCGGGCGTTGCCGATGATCCGGCGCGAGAGCCGGTACACGCCCTCGTACTGACGGAACACCGCCGGATCGAGCCGCACGGCCTGCGCCCCGGAGCTCCCCCACACCGGCACCGTGACCCGCCGGCTGCCCTGCCCGGGCACCATGCTCACGAGCGCCGGATCCACGTCCGAATACCTTCCCGCGGACTGCAGCGCGGCCGGCCCCGGGTCGGGCACGAACGTCTGGACCGTGTAGGTCGTCTCGGCGGCCAGCGACGGCTTGAGCCCGACCGCGCCGTCGTCGTAGATCGTCACCTCGCGCCGTCCGAGGCCCTCCACCGACGCCGGCCTGCCCCCCGCCAGGAGCCACGGCGAGCGGGCGTTGCCAAGCGTGATGGTCTGGGTGATCGCGCGCGGGTCACCCTGCGTGTCCGGGGCCAGGCGCACCCGCCCGCGGGTCGTGCCGCTCCTGGAGGCGGTGCTGGCCGCAACGAAGGACGTCCCGTCGAACGTCTCGAGCGCGACCGCGCGCAGCGGGACCGGCTCCTCAGCCTGCACCCGGGCGACAAGCACCGGAGCATCGGGATAGTCGAGCGGCCCGTAGTTCTGCTTGAGGCTGAGCGCGGTGGGTCCCTGGCCGGCGC
>JBKKDD010000020.1:0-3819 GCA_046708705.1 Miltoncostaeaceae bacterium
CTGTAGGACTTCTTGGGACGATCGGACGAGTCTCTGCTTTGACGTGCCTGCCGTGCGCCGACAACCGTGCATCGCGGATCGTGGCGAATAGGCAGGCCGGGTGGCGGGACGGATCACGGTCAGCGGAGGGCCGGCTTTGCCGGCCCGCCCTCCCCACGCGAGTCTACGACTGCGTCGCGTCGTCGAGCGGGTGCCCGGTGACTGCCAGGAAGACGTCCTCCAGCGACGCCCTCCGCACCGTCAACAACTCGAGCGGCACCCCGGTGGCGCGCGCCCGCACGAACAGGTCCTCGGCGTCGTCCGAGTAGAGGTTGACCACGTCGCCGCGGATCTGGTGTCCGGCGACCGCGCTGCCCAGACGCGCGAGTAACTCGGACACGTCCGAGCTCGCCATCCGCAGCTCCAGCGCCTCGCGTCCCACCTCGGCGGCGATCAGCGCCGCGGGCGCGCCCTCACGGGCGATCCGTCCGCGGTCCATCACGACCAGCCGGTCACACAGTTGCTCCGCCTCGTCCATGTAGTGGGTGGTCAGCACGAGGGTCACGCCCTGGCCTTTGAGCGCGCGCAGCCGCTCCCACACGACGTGTCGCGCCTGCGGGTCGAGGCCGGTGGTCGGCTCGTCCAGCAGCACGATCTCCGGCTCGTTGACCAGCGCACGGGCGATCTGGATGCGGCGCTTCATGCCTCCCGAGAGGCGCTCGACCCCGTCATGCGCGCGATCGGAGAGATCGACGAACGCCAGCAGCTCGTCCGCGCGTCGCGCCGCCTCGCGCCGGGGGATGTCGAAGTAGCGGGCGTAGACGAGCAGGTTCTCGCGGACGGTCAGCTCCAGATCCAGGTTGATCTCCTGGGCGACCACCCCCATCCGGCGTTTGAGCGCCCGCGCGTGCAGCGCCGGGTCCAGGCCCAGCACCTGCAGGTGCCCGGCGTCACGGGTCGCGAGACACGACAGCATCCGCATCGTGGTGGTCTTGCCGGCACCGTTGGGCCCCAGGAAGCCGAAGCACTCCTGGCGCTCGATCCGAAATGCGATGCCGTCCACCGCCGCGACCCGGCCGAAGCGCTTGGTGAGGTCCTCGGCGCAGACGACGGGACCCTGGGCCGGCGACGTCACGTGACGGTGGAGCCGCCCCTCGACGAGGTCATGTCCGTGGCGAGCGTGTCGATCGTGATCTGCAGGCCGTCGTCCAACTCGACCGCGGCCTCCCATCCCAGGAGCGCCCGGGCCAGCGTGATGTCCGGCTGGCGGACCATGGGATCATCCTGTGGCAGTGCCTCGTAGACGATCTCCGATCGGCTGCCCGTCAGTCGGATGACGGCCTCGGCGAGCTGCAGGATCGTGTACTCGCCGGGGTTGCCGATGTTGACCGGCTGGTGGTAGTCGCTGCGCACGAGCCGTGTCAGTCCCTCGATCAGGTCGGTTACGAAGCAGAACGAGCGCGTCTGGTTCCCCTCGCCGAAGACAGTGATCGGCTTGTTCGCCATCGCCTGGCGCAGGAACGTGGGGATCGCACGGCCGTCGTGCGGGCGCATGCGCGGCCCGTAGGTGTTGAAGATGCGCACGATCTTGGTGTCGACGCCCTGCTGGCGGTTGTAGGCCATGGTCAGGGCCTCGGCGTAGCGCTTCGCCTCGTCGTAGACGCCGCGGGGGCCAATCGGGTTGACGTGCCCCCAGTAGGTCTCGGGCTGCGGGTGCACCTGCGGGTCCCCGTAGACCTCGCTCGTGGACGCGAGCAGAAAGCGTGCGCGGTGGCGCTTGGCGAGCCCGAGAGCGTTATGGGTGCCGGACGAGCCGACCATCCGCGTGTGCAGCGGCATGCGGAGGGAGTCGATGGGCCTGGCGGGCGAAGCCAGGTGGTAGATCTCGTTGATCGGGCCGGGCAAATCCAGGTGCTCGACCATGTCGTGCAGGACGAACGTGAACCGCGGGTCCCGGATCTGCTCGATGTTCTCGAGCGAGCCGGTGTCGAGGTTGTCCACGCACACGACGTGATGCCCGTCGGACAGAAGCCGCTCGCACAGGTGTGAGCCGAGGAAGCCCGCTCCCCCGGTGACGACGCAGGTCGACACGCATCGCAGCCTACCGGGGCCCGCGCTCCAGGGCCAGGCTCGCCGTCGCGCGCACGATGCGAAGGAAGTTCCTGACACCGGCCAGGCCGTCGTGCATCGACTCGTTGCGCGGGGGGCGCATCGTGACCGGGATCTCCCCGATGGAGCGGCCCGCGCGGTGCAGGCGGATCAAATAGCTGACCTCGGTCAGGTTGTCCGGAAACCCGTGCACCGCGACGTCCTGTGCGACACACGCGCGCACGGCTCGAAACCCGGACGTGGGATCGGTCACCGGCAGCCGGCCGATGTGCCGGGCCATCCAGCGGCAGATTGCGATGCCGAGGCGCCGCGGCAACGGCATCGGGTACCCGGGCCCAAGGAAGCGGCTGCCGAGCACGATGTCGTACTCCGCGAGTCCGTCCAGCAGCAGGCGCAGATCGGTCGCCGTGTGCTGCCCGTCGGCGTCGACCTGCGCGATCTGCAGGACCCCGCGCTCGAGCGCGGCCTGGTAGCCGCGCCGAAGCGCCTCCGCATAGCCTCCGCGTCCGGCGTGCGTGCTCACCACCTCGGCGCCCGCTTCGCGCGCGACCTGTGCGGTGTCGTCACGCGAGCGGTCGTCCACGACCACGACGTGCGCAACGGGCAGCTCTGCCCGGATTCCCCGGACCACCGCGCCCACGGTGCCCGCCTCGTTGTGTGCGGGGATCACCACCCCGATCATCGCGTCCACTCCCATATCTTCGCAGGTCCCACGGTTGCGACCAGTTCAAGTTGATCCGGCGTGAACGCGGTTGCGATGCGGGTTCGCGCCGTGCTCCAGTTGGACGGCCACCCCGAGCGCCGGTGGACCGGCCCGGTCACCAGGTAGCCGGTCGCGGCGTCGTCGGGATCCGGCAGAGGCCGCAGCACGCGCGTGCGCCGGGCCTCGGCCGGCGGCAGGAACTCCGGGTCCTGCACCTTCGGGATCGACAGCCGCCGCCGCGCGGTGTAGGTGGTGAGCTTGGCATACCAGGTGTAGCTCTCGGACAGGATCGGCCGCTCGGGCAGCGCACGCAGGCGGTCGGCGACCTGTGCCACCAACGTGGAGTCGTCGTGGCGCAGCACCCGTCCCGGCAGGTACCACAGCGCGCAGACCGTCGCGACGGCGGCCAGGACTGGGGCCATGAACGCCAGGCGTCCGTCGATCGCGAGCGCGACCAGGAGCGCGCACGGGATCGTGCAGAGCGTCAGGTAGCGGACGGGCTTGGCGAGGTTGACCAGCGTGCCGAACTCCAGGTACAGGGCGGTCCACGCGAGCCAGACGCCGGGCAGCAGCGCACGCGGGTCACGGCGCGCCACAAGCAGCGCGACGGCGACGACGAGGACGGCGGCGAGCAGGAAGAACGGGCTGCCGGGGTCGAACACATCCCGCCCGATCGTGCGTGCGTACGCGTCGGCGAGCGAGAACGCGTCGAGCGGGTTGCGGAACTCCCCTTCGGTGCCGGCCCCGATCAGCGGTCGAAGCGGCTCGCCCGCCCCGATCCCGAACAGCACCGCCGCGACGGCGGGCGTCACCGCCGCCCCCGCGACTGCTGCGCCGAGTGCCCGCGGTCCGGCGCGCCATCCCGCGAACACGATGATCGGGATCAGCACCAGGGCGCTCTCGCGTGTGGACCACGCGACCCCCAGGAACAATCCGGCGCCGAGCGCCCAGGCCATGGCGCGCCGCTCGCTCGCTCCGGCGCGGACCGCGCACCAGACCGCGAACGCGAGCAGGGCGGGCATCATGGC